>DATLAJ010000014.1 GCA_035527515.1 bacterium | reverse complement strand
TCGGGGATTACAGCCTGCACCCCTCGTTCGCACCCGTTAGCTGAAAGAAGCAGCAACTCGGCCGTCGACATGAACTCCCGTGCCTATCTGGCAGCCAGCTTCAGAGCTCAACCTCAGAAACGATCAATCTGATTACTGGGGCGTCGCAGTCAGGTTGACATGAGGGCTCAGCCCATGTACTTTCCCCACATCGAACATGCTTCAAGCAACCCGCATGTTATACATAAGAATACACCGAGCATCAGGTTTTCGGGTCGGGCCGCCGCTTAGGGATTAAGATTATGCAAAGAGTGGCTTTCCTAAGAAATCTCGTGTTGATCGCCGTTCTTGGTGCGATCGCGCTATTGCTCTTCCACGGGACGATACACTCCTTTTTCATGGGCGAGACGCTCGACTACCTCGGCCCGATCAACATGCGCATTCTTCTTCACAACCTGTGGGGCGATGCGTCTTGGATGAGCGGCCATTATGCCAGAAGCGCTGTCCGTCTGATGTGGTGCATTGAGCAATACGTTTTTGGCCTGGACCCAGCTGGCTATCACATCGTCAACGTCCTGTTCCATATGGCCAACTGTCTGCTCGCATTCCTCCTTTTGAAGAGAATCCTGGGCTCTGACAGGACGGGGCTTGTCGCCAGTGCTTTCGCCGCCTTTTTATTCCTCGCTCATTCCGGAGCAGCGGAGAACGTTAGGTGGATCACTGAGCGGTGGGACCTCTCCATGTCCTTTTTCTACATCCTTGCGCTTATGATGTTCATGCAGTACAAGAGGCGCAAGGGCCGGCCATACTTGCTCGTGCTGTCGGTCGTCTTTTTTTGGGTATCCTTATGCTCTAAGGAGATGGCTTTCTCGTTCCCTCTGATTGTCCTGCTGTATGATTTTTATTACCTTCGAGGTTTTAAGAATATCTGGCCCTTTGATTGGCGTAAGCTGTTGGTCCACCTCCCGTTCTGGGGGACAGCCATTCTCTACTTCATATACCGCTTCGCCAGACATCGCAGCGTCGCCGATTACCGAACTGCCCTGGGTGGCACGCAATCGCTTATGCACAGTATCAAGGCCTATCTGGCCTGGTTCGGCTACCCGTTCGGAGCATGGGGGGCAATCGTGATATTCCTCCTAGCGCTCGTGTTCGGGGGTAGGTCGCTCCGTTTCCTCGCGCTGTTTGTCGTCGTCGCCCTCCTTCCCGCGGCGCACATTCCTGAAGTCTGGCGCGGTTACTTGCCAATGCTGGGCTTCGCCATGTTGCTCGGCGCAGTCCTCTCAAGAAACTGGATTCAGTGGTTCTCGGACAGATGGTCTGGGGAGGCAGGGGCTAAACCTGTCAATCGAGACCTTGTCTTCGCACTACGCCTGGTTCAGGTCGTTCTATTCGTCTTCATATTCAGCACGAACTCGTTCGCAACGCTTCGAGGCAACGCCGCTTGGGACAGAAACGCCTCCAAGATGGGCGCTCTGCCCGTCCGTCTCAAAGCTGACCATCCGAGCCTGGCCTTCGGCACCCAGGTCTATGTCGTCAACATGCAAGCCGCCGTGAATGCGTTGCCCATCCCGTGTTTCCTAACCCCTCCCGTTGCGTTCATGTATGGTGGGCAGAAGGTCGAGGCGTTTCCGTTTGAGCAGATGTATCGTAATCTCGCTCAAGGCGAGCTCCCCTCGCCCGACAAGCTCTACATCTACACATTCAAGAACGGCTCACTCCATGAGGACAGGCGCCTGAAACGCGATCTTCTCCATAGGGAGGCTTTGCCCATTACAGGCGCGATTGCTCTCCAATTCCCCACCGAAAGCACCTTGCGAATCGGTGATGGACAGGTGGACTCAAGCAAGTGCCTAGTCCTGTCTGGCCCCACGAATCTCCCAGATGAGGTCAACACGATCGTTGTCCGAATGCGGGCTTCTCCTGGAGGGACTCAGGCCAGGTTGACTGGCGAGGTCTCCTGGAGGTCCAAGGACGTAGCCTCAGGCCGGATCACAACTTCCGGAGCTCAGTTCGAGGTGGTTCCTGATGGGACCACAAGGACCTATCGACTAGCTGTCGGCACGTTCGCTGATTGGGTTTTTGCCGAGAACCTTAATTCGATCAAGCTGTGCTTTAGGGGGAGGCAGACGGATGTGACGGTGGCGTCGGTTGTCGGGATGCGAGAGAGGTTTGCAGAAACAGACGAGAAGAAGCCCACCTGGGAAGGCTTCGATGCTCCCTTTCACGTTTTCGCCAAACCTCGATACATGCGCATGTCGAGGGAGAAGATGAACTACTACATGAACGGAGAGTAGGGCTGTTCTCCCTCCTTGCCGGATGTAGTCTCAAGTTGTCAGGAGACGCTCCGCAGCCGCCACGACCTCTTCCACGCTGATCCCGAGGAGGCACTTGAGGCTAGGGCAGAAGCGGAGCTCGCACGGGCTGCAATCCACAGCGTAGGACAACACCGCCACGTTCTCGCCGGCCGGCCGCCAGACCGAGACATCGTTCGTCCCGCTGAAGACGATTACTGTCGGAATGCCGACACGGGCAGCGATCTGGGCAGGACCCGAATCGTTGCCCAAGAACAGCTTGGCCCGCGACAGAAGTGCGACGAGCTCTCTGAGGTCCGTCCTGCCGGCGAGGTTGACAAGCGTGCTTTGGCAAGAGTGCGCGATCGTCTCGGCGCACGTCAGGGCATCCTCTCCTCCCACGATCACGGGAAGCAATCCATGCCTCTCGGCAATTGCGTCGATGACGCCAGCGAACCGGTCCGATGGCCAGGTCTTTGTTGGCATTGAGGCGCCGGGATGGACCACAAAGAACGGGTTGCGAAGGCCCGGATGCTCGTTGAGTAATGCCTCCACGAGAGCTGGCTCGGGACAGAGCTTGACCGATCTTACCCTCGGCTCTGCGCCTAAGACTGCCGCCACTTTCAGGTTGTGCTCAGCCTCGCGCACATCTCTGCGATACTCCACTGCCGCGCTGAGCAGAAACCCTCCGCCCGCGGAGCTCGCGCCAATCCTTATTGGGATGCGGGCATGGCACATGGCCCAGATCACGCGTGGGTCGCCGCGTGGGTCAATTGCGACATCGAAATCGCGAGCTTTCAGCATTTTGTTGAGGCGCATTATGAGGCGGATTGACTGGATGATCGGAGTGCGTGGGGCATAGGGACTGCAGTCTATTGCGAGGACGTCATCGACGAAGGGGATATTGGCGATGAGTTCGGCCACCTGTTTGCGGACGACAAGGGCTAAGACCCCGTCCGGGAAGCGTTCCTTGAGCGCCCTTGCGGCCGGCAGCGCTGCAAGGATGTCGCCGATGCCGTCGAGCCTCACAAGGGCTATCTTGGGCGCATCCGGAAGGGATTCGAGAGCACAATCTGGATTGCGTCGGAACAGGCCGAGGAGCCGATAGACGCCGCCACCGATGATGTCGAAGAGCGCGGCCGCGAGCCTCAGCCTTCGCTTGCGGTAGATGTAGCGCGTCATTACTACTGCCCGCAGACCTTCCGATAGATCGAAAGCGTCTTTGCGGCTGTCTTTTGCCAGGTGAAGTGCGAGGCCTGCTCTCGGCCCTTCGCGATCATCTCGGCCCGCAGGCCAGCGTCGTCCCAAAGCGCCGCGATGCGCTGGGCAAGCTCCGTAGCCTCGCCACACTCGAAGTAAAGCGGCGCATCGGCGTATATCTCAGGCAAAGCGCCTCGTCTGGTGGAGATTACGGGAACGCCAGCCGCCATCGCCTCGAGCCCAGGGAGGCCGAAGCCCTCGTCCCTTGACGGCACGACAACGATGCGCGCTCCTGCCAAAAGAGTCGCCACTGACTCCTCGGGCACATAACCGGTCAGGTGAAGCGGCCAGCGCTTGGCCATATCATCACATCTTCTCAAAAGCTCTTCGCAGCCCCAACCCTTTAGACCCGCCAGAACCAGTGTCCCAGAAAAACCTCGCCTGCTCCAAAGCAGCTGCATCGCGTCGAGCAGCGTATCGATCCCCTTCCGGGGCTCGATCGTCCCGAAATGCAATGCGTAGGGCTGATCGGTTGGCTGTTGGCGGTTGGCAGCGCTTTGCTGCGAAGCGCGAGTTGGCGCTTGCGTCTCGGCGAAAAACCGGTCCTCGATGCCCTGATGCACTATTGAGATTCTTTCCTCCGCTACGCCAAAAAACTCCTTCACTTGGTCGGCGGTGGCCTGTGAGACGGCAATTATGTGGTCGGCCTCGTGGATGACCTTCGGCAGCACGCGATAGTGGTACCGTCCGCCGGTCTTGTGCGTCTCGGCAGGATGCTTCATAAAGAAAAGATCGTGAATCGTTGTGATGCGTTTACCTTTTCTCTGCGGGATGACGAAGTTGTTCGGGGTGTGGAAGAGATCGACCCTCCCGATTGCATTCTCCACCGTCGGCCAACGGAAGTGCTCCCAGAGCGCCAAAACGGCCTTGCCGGGCCACTTTTTGTGGACAACGGACACGTTCGGGCAGTCCGCGAACAGATTTTTGGGCGGAGCATCCTTGTATGAGACCGTAAGCACGACAAACTCATCCTCCGGGGCCGCTTGTGCCAGCGCCTCAACCAGGCACTTGGTGTATCGACCTATGCCGGTCGGCTCCTTGAGCATCGCCGACCCATCAATCCCAATTCTCATTGTAGCTGTTCTTGCTTCAAGAACCGTAACTCGATTACTTATTCATTCTGTTGGACGAAAGGCGTCAGCGCACGCCAGCTCCGCCCGTCCGACTCGATGATGACGCAATGCGCCGCATTTGTTTTATAGATTTTGCCTTTGTCGATCTCATATTGCAAAGGCGGAACCTGTCTTTTGGCCCGAGGTCTCATGCGACGTTGATCGGCGCCGGATACGATCAGGGCCTTGGGGGAGACCAGCTCCATGAACGAGCTCTGCACAGATGTCTCGTAGCCCTCGGGAACGACGAGTATCGTGCTCCTGAGCGCGGCGCCGTATTCGGATAGGAGTATCTGCGAGAGGCGACCGGGGTCGCTGAGGAACAGCATCGAGAAGTGGCCGAACTCCAGCCTGACAACTAGCGAGTTCTCGGCGAAGGACAACAGTTTCAGCCCCGTCAGATTGCCTATTTCAGTCACCGGCAGCTCGAGCTGACTGATGGCAGCGCGGAACTTATTGTATTTCCTGCTGGTGCACTCGAAATCGCGAACAATGACCTGGCCGATCTGGAGGCTGCCCAGAGCGCCGGAGCCCGCCTCGTCGAGCAGCGAGAACAGGCCATCGATGCGCTCGCTATGCGGGTTACTCAGGACGAGGTAGTCGATTCGCTTGATGCCTCGATGCCGCAAGTAGGGCAGCAGGACGTTTCTGCCCACGTCCGAGGGGCCTCGGACGGAGCCTCCGCCGTCGATCACTGCTACCTTGCCCCCCGGCGCCTCGAGAACGCACGAGAAGCCCCAACCCACGTCCAGAAACGTCACGCGAAGCAGATCGGAGGGCCATCTCGCCCCCACGAAGACTGATAAGATGAGAACGAGCGCTGCCACGGCCGTTGCGATGAGCCATCTTCGCGTTGGCCACAGCAGGAGGAGAGCGCATGCGGACACCAGAGCGACGTAGAACACGGCACAAGTGGCGAGGCTGGGCGTCGATAGAGTTACCGAGGACCACGGCACCTTGCCGAATGCCCTGATGAACAATTCCATAATTGCGGTAAATAGGTCGGCGAGCTTGAGTAGGCAGACCGAGATAGGCTCGCTCATCGGGAGAGCGAAAAACGCGAGCAGCAGGAAGTTCACGGACCACGCCGCGAAAGGAATGACGAAGCAATTAGCGACGGGTCCAATAATGGTTACGCGGCCGAACCAGAGAGCCAGGATTGGGGCGATGGATATTGAGGCGGCCAATGACACGACGAATAGTCCGATCACGTATGTGGGAATCACTCTGCGCACGAATTTCGCGAACCGCGACCGCTTGGGAGGCGGAAAAGGCGCCGCGCGTTTCGTCCAGCTCGGCATCGAAGCGAACAGTAATTCCAGCAAACGCGGGATACTGCGGTTCTCCTCGTTAGAGGCAAGCGTTTGGCCTTTGCTGTAAAGCCGCCAGTAAGATGGTATATTGACCATGACGAAGCGGAGTGCGAGCGAGAGGCCTATCGTGGCCGTAAAGGACAGCTGAAAGCTCGCCTCGAACAGCGCTCCTGGATTCGGTATGAGAATGATGATTGCGGCGAGCGCGATGATGTTCAGGTATTCCCGATGGCGGTCAATTGCCCTGGTCAGAAGGTAGCATAGAGCAATGATCGCGGCCCTGGATGTGGAGTGTCTTGACGGCACGATCATCACGTAGGTAATGACCGGCACCATCGTTCCGACACACGTCAGGCGCCTGGCAAGTGTCCCTCGGGCTGTGAGGCCGAGGAATAAAAGTAGCTCTCTTATTATCTTATAGAAGAAGAATGCTACGAAGCCGATATGGAGTCCTGAGACCGTTACGATGTGTGCAACGCCCAATCGCTCCAGACGGTCCCGTTCGCTCGGCGTGATGTCGGAGCGTTGGCCTAGTATCAATGCTCTCATAATCGGCACACGGTGAGCGTCGCAGGTTGTTTCTAGCAGGTTGCGAAAGCGCCGCCGCCACTCCCACAGGATGTTGACTGCCATCGTGAAGAGGCCGTCATCACTCGCTTGAATGACCCTGACAGTTGCCTCCGAAGAGCAGTATGCGCGGCGCAGGACCCCGCGCTGAGCATAGTATTCGCGGGCATCGAAGCCGCCAGGATTGCGTACGCTGGATGGTTTGACCAGGCTGACAGTCGCCTCGAGAATATCGCCATAGTTGAGGTCTCGCTTGGGGTCTATTGTGCTTGCCGTCGCCTTCGTGAAATGGCGAGGGTCGGATTCGTCGAACTTGAGACTGGACGTGGGCCACAGGTTGTGCGTGTCTGCCCTGATGCTGAGCTGGACCTTATACGGGAGTTGTTCTCTCCCGCCATCCTTGCATTCTATAACGCAGTTGTTGAGCATGATTCTGGTGCTGTTGTGAATCTGGGAGACCTGCGGCTGGTCGCAGACTCTGCCCCGGAGCAGACCTTCGACCTTGCCGGGAGGGAGTGGGTCCGCAGGGGCCATGCTGCTGATATTTTGCCAGGCGAGGCCGAGCATTGCGATTGCCAGAAAGAGCGGAGCGAGCCAGTAGCGGGGCCGGGCGAGGCGCATGGTTGCGGCAGCGACTATGAGGAAGATGGCCAAAAGCAGGGCGCCAAGAACGTCAAGAAACAGGTATCTGCCGAGCCAGATGCCGGCGCAGAGTGCGATCGCTGGCGCGACGAGTGGGTTTCTTGCCCAGAATCCGCTCGCCGATACGGCCCTGTTGTTCTCTTTGCTCTGCATTTGCGGCCATTTTGTGAAGGAGTAATCGAGATTGTGCTAAGAGTTGCCGTTTGGGCCGCCAATATCAAGCCCGACCGAGCTCGCTTCGGTCAGAAGTCTTCACATTTTTCGATTTTAATTCAGGCGTTGCTTGGCCCTATGGCTTGGTTTATGGCGAGGAAAGCGTGGGATTGGCCGCCCAAGACAAAGCATTATGGAAACTCCTTGAGAAAAGCTTGACAAGTAGGTCTTGACGCCATATAGTTGTTTTGTGTAGTATATATAAGTTAAGGTTGTATGTTGATTTGGGGATTTTGGAGAAGTAACAAGAAGGGCTGATAGGAACTCGCTAAATTAGCTGTTTCCTACCCCCCTTTCTGGTCAAGATTTTGGAACCTGGACTAGCTTGAAGTTTCAGAAAAAAAGCTTGACAAGGCGATCTTGACGCCATATAGTTGGTTGGTTTGTGTAACATATTAAGTAAGGTTGTATGCTGATTTGGGGATTTTGGAGAAGTAACAAGAAGGGCGATAGGAACTCGCTAAATTAGCTGTTTCCTACCTCCTTTCCAACCTGGCATCGAGCCGGGTTTCTTTTCTCCCCAACCTGCAACTACCTTAAGTTAGGTTAGAAATGCTGAGCAGGTGTTGGGTTATTAATCATTTGGGCTTAGGGCTATCGCGGACGCTGCGCCGAGGCGTGGCATCTGCACGTGCCTGGTGGCCCTGCGTTATGGAACAGCATTCGCTCGGCATTATGTCTAAATTGTCCAGACCTACTCAACTTTCATTCAACACAGGAGCGGCCAGAACACTGAAGGAGGTGCGGGACTTCTGGTCGAGGCGTTTGGATGCACGCTTGATGCCCTGTTTGAACATACTGGAGGTGAGAAGTGACGCTGGGACTGAAGGTGTCAGACCTTTCCGTAGCACAAAAGGCCTCAACCGAAGGCGTGCATTGACTGATGTGTGTCATCTAACAGAAGGAGTAAACCATGTTATTTAGAAGAGAACTTGTATTTGCTGTTGCTCTGGTCTTAGCTCTGGTTCTAGTGACAGTGTTCGGGGCGCTAGCCGACGACTATGAAGAGTATTACGTCAAGACTAACGGCCAAGACATCGGATCCTACAACGGTAAGAGCTGGACAGAGGCCTGGAAGACGATCAAATACGCTCTCGACAGGCCTGAGGTCGTCTCGGGTGATGTTATCCACCTCCAGGCAGGCACTTACATCCCCTCGCCCACCGGGGAGACATTCCCGATCTCAATAGATAGTTCCCACGGCGGAATCACTCTGAAGGGTGCGGGGATGGGTATGACAATCCTCGACGCCAAGGGCACCAAGGCTATCCCCACCACACGGGTGATGAATATCGAGGGGGTCAGCAATTTCACGCTTGAGGGCTTGACGATCAGGGGCGGTTCTGTCACGAGCAGCTCTAGCTCCAATTATGACGCAAATGTCGAGGTTGCCAATGGCGGCGGCATTTACTGTTACCTAGCGACGAACCTGCTGATAAAGGACTGCGAGATAACTGACAACTACGCCAAAGGGACGTTTGCATCGCGGGACGGCGATGGCGACTACGACTGGTCTGGGCAGTATGGAGACGGCACCTGGGAATCTGCCCGTGCAGGCGGCGGAGGCATCTACCTGCGCCAGTGCAAAGACGGTAATGAGCCCACGGTCACGATCGAGAACTGTCTCATCCACGACAACGAGACCGGCATGGGCGGCGGAGGTATCTGCTCGAACTACGGCCCGGCAATCATAAAGCACTGTTGCATTCACAGCAACAAGGCTTGTCAGGGCGGCGGAGTCTATTGGTTCGACTACGTGGATGAGTCGAATCATCCCAGAATCGAGCACATCCTGTTCAACGACCTGATAGTTCTGAACGAGATCCGCTCACGCGCTTATTCCGGAGATGAAAGTTGGACCGACGATCAGGGCGGCGGCATCTATATGTCCAGTTGGGGCTTGTACCAGAAGTTCAGGGTCTATAACGTAACCGTCGCCGACAACGCCGGCTACGAAGTCTATATGAGCCACAACTGCAAGAACATTGACATCGAGGGCGCCAACAACATCTTCTGGCCGGATGACGACGACAAAGGTTTCTACGATGATGGCTTCAACGGGACCTGCAAAATTCACCATTCGGATATCTGGTATGGGAACGGCACCAGCGCGTATCCCGGCACCGGCAACAACATCGTGGTGGACCCCAACTTCCAGAAGCGCTCCACCATCGTCACTGAGGGTTACTTTCTGGACCAGAACGTGAGCCCGGGCCCAGTTAACTTGGGTGACAACACTGCCTACTACGCTAGTTCACTGGTTAACAGCGTTTACTCGACTGACAAGAGAGACAGCGCAGACTATAAAGACTTGGGCGTTGTTGACATGGGCTTCCACTACGGATTCCACAGTGTGTCCTACGTTGAGCTCGTGTCGTTCACGGCGACTGCCTTGCCGGCAAAGATCGTCCTCCAGTGGGAGACGGGCGCCGAGATAGACAACGCCGGGTTCCTGCTCTACCGCTCCGAGGCGGGGGGTAAAAGCTACCGCTGCATAAGCGGCCTGATCGCCGCGCAGGGCTCAGCCTCGTCCGGCGCATCCTACGCCTTTGTGGACGAGGATGTATCAGGGACAGTCTATAACTACTATCTGGTTGACATCGACACGAGCGGCGAGTGGACCGCCCACGGGCCGAGAGCCTCGGCTCCCATAAGTGTTTCCAATATAGGCCGCCCTTGGTCGGCTCGCACCCCAGGGGAGCTCGCCTCAGATGAAGTCGTGAGAGTCAATGCAGCCCATCGCCAATCAAGCAGCCGATAGAAAGGAGAAGAGATTGAAGACAAATAGGACTTATGAGGCGCCGAAGGTTTTGACCTTTGACAACCAGATGCTGATGGCTGCGCTTGGGCCGAGCATTTCTTGCACGGGCTTCGGCGGGGCAGTTGACTGTTGATGAGATAAATGGCAAATCGAGCATGGTTTAATAGCAAAAGGAGGTGATGTGTAATAGAACGGAAGAAAACTTGGTGGAAAATGGTGCAAGGTGCGACGCGACAATGTGCATCGTGTTGCCCATAACCAACAAGAAATGGGAGGTGATTGTACAGAGACACACTAGAGCGGTTCTGATTCATAAGTAATCGAACCATATATTGAGTGAAGAATTAAATGAAGAAATGGAGGAAGAGTTGATACGAAAACAGCTCTTAATAACTATTGTCTTAGTGGCGTTAACGTTGGTAGTCTTCGGCGTCGCGAATGCTTACGACTACTACGTCGATGATAACGCATCTGACAACAGCGGTGACGGAAAAACAAAGGCCGCAGCCTGGAGGACGATCACTTACGCGTTGAGCTCGTCATCGGGAGTGACGAATGGCGATACGATCAACGTCATGCCCGGAACTTACTCTGAGGGTATGGCCGCCCCCGCGGAAGATTTCCCGCTCGTCATACCGTGCAGCGACTTGACGATCGTGGGTATTGGTTCGCCGATTCTGCAGAAGACCGTCGATGCGACGGGCTCGGGTGAACGTGTGTTTAACTGCGTCAGTGTGGACAACGTCACTATCAAGTTCCTGGACATATGTAATGGCTCCACCACGAGCAACGGCGGTGGGATCTACATCTACAACTGCCAAAACATCACGATCGGTGACTGTGAGATCCACGACAACACCGCATACAACACTGGTGGTGGCATCTCCATCAGCAACAGTTCGGGCCTGATCGACCAGAACGTTATATGGGACAACACCGCCACGGTGAACAAGGGCGGTGGCATCCGTGTGTGGGCGCCTACAGACGGCGACAACACCCATGCCTCCCAAGGTGAAGACAGCCCGCTGGTGATACGAGACAACTGTTTGTATGGGAACGACGCATGCGACAGTGGCGGCGGCATTTACCTGGTTAGTCACGACGACTCTAGCCACCAGGATGATGATATCACATACACCGGGGATGGCACATGGCTGTTCAACAACCTGATATTCAGCAACACAGCGGGGTCGTCGGATGCCGGTGGTGTCCAGGTTGGCGTGGATGGGGAAGGTAAATGTGCGGTGGTCACGCTGGACAACAACACCGTTGCGTACAACACGTACTGCGGCCTCTATGCCGAGGATGACTGCTGCGTCAATGGTAAGAACAACATTTTCTGGGAGAACGGGTCGAGAGGCACCAATTACAATGACTACGATGTTAGGTGCGCGGGAGACGATACTGGCGATCGCCTGAATATCAACTGGTCAGACATCGACACGGACAATGCCGGGACGATCTACAATCCCGGAAACAACAACATCTGCAGCGACCCCCAGTGGCGGTCTCTTGGCATGGACGACATGCCGTGCGATGGGTATTTCCTAGATCAGACGGGTGACGACAAGAGCCCGTGTGTGGACGCTGGCAATGGCGACCCGAACCATATCTATGACGACGACGGGCTGGCTGATTGGCACAACTACAGGTTCTACACCGATTCCACAGGTGACGTGGGCCTGGATGACAACGTGATAGTGGATATGGGTTACCATTACAAGAAGTTTGGTGGGTCCTACATCGAGCTGGCGTCGTTCACGGCGGAGGCTCGTGATGGCAAGGTTGTAGTGAAATGGGAGACGGCGACGGAGATCGACAACGCCGGGTTCATGGTGTATCGCTGCGAGAATGAGGCGAGCGGCTGCCACAGTGTCAGCCGGTTCATTGCTGCGAATGGCGATGCAGTGGCTGGCGCCGGGTATTCGTTCACCGACGTGAATGTTGCTCCGGGTGCGAGCTACTACTACTACCTGGTTGACATCGACACGAGCGGCGAGTGGACGGCACACGGGCCTGTATCGGCGAGGCTGCCGATGGCTCTCAGAGTGATTGAGCTGCCAACTGCCAACAGCCGACTTTCAACTGTCAGCGCTTTGATAGGAGGGAGGTAATGATGAAGACGAACACGACCTACGAGGCGCCGAAAGTAGTAACGTTGGATAACGCGATGCTGATGGCCGCGCTTGGTCCGAGCATTTCTTGCACGGGCTTTGGCGGAGCAGTAGGCGGCAGCGGCTGCTAACTAATGTGATTAGTATTCATCTGGGGCGCCGCATAGCATAATAGCGCAATAGCACCCAGGTGGTGGCTGAGGGGCGGGATTCTCCCGCCCCTTTTTTTTGTTGTGCTTTGGCGAGGCAGGCACTATCCCGGATAATTCGCAGACGTGATCCTTGGAGATGTCTTGCACGTTGTAAGGAGGCCGTCAAATAAGTCGGGTCCGAGGTTGTGTAGGGGCGGGGCTTGTCTCCGCCCATCTATATATTCGGGCAGACACAAGGCCTGCCCCTACATGTGGCATACCCCGCTGCGTCATCCCCGTAGAAACCGACTTATTAGACAGGCTCCGAAAGCCCGCCCTACACTATATTGCCCACCCATGGCGCATACTCCAACCGAGCAAACGGCCCACGAAAAACACGAAGGGACACCAAGTCTCTGCCATAGGTTCGCACTAAGCGCGTCGTCTATTAGCGAGCCAAAGCGGCGTCAAGCCGCCGCACTCCAAATGGCCGCAGCCAGCGCTCTTGACAGTGCGGCGCCAGAACAATACTTTGGTCTGGTGTGTTGCTGTTGAGCATGTCTGAAATGGCGATGGGGTTGTAGGTAGTGCGATGGTCTTGACGCGGTCGTTGAGGTTACATTTCGGCTTAGGGCTGGTCATATTGACGGGCCTGGCGTTTCTCACCGGCTGCGTGAAGGAGATGGAGAAGCGAGATGTAACACTCGCAGGGCCCGCACCGTTGAAGCCGATTGCCGGCGCCAAACACGGTGGCGAGGCGAGTTTTGGACCTGTCGTTTCGGCTGTGATGCTTGATGTTGATGCTCAATTGCCCAGCCCCTATGCGCAGGATGGTCTGAAGGCTCTGGTTGTGGCTTTACAGTCCAAGGGGCTGGATGCGTTTGCGGCCTCGGGATGGGACGACGTTTATGAGGTCAAGGCGGGCGTCAAGACGTTGAGGGCAGAGCTTGCGATTATCGTTTCCTTCCAGGATGTCCTGAAGCTCAACACCCTAGATGCTGCCCAGCAGAAGTGCGGGTGCAAGTTCACAGGCAAGATCATCGAGGTTGCATCGGGAAGGGTCCTTCATGGGGAAGACGTGGAGTACGAAGGCGAGCCGGGCAAGGGGTTTGATAAGGCTTGCCTTAGTGCGGTCATCTCTAGTGCAAAGGCCTACGCCGAGGTAGCGCGGCACCTGATTGAGAACTACAGGGCCCCTCAGGCGAACGTGGTGGGCGATTAGGGGTCTCGATGTTCCCCAAACGCGAGCTGGCAGGCGGGGGCTACCTCATGGTCTCCATTTGGGTCCTCGTCGGGGTTTTTTGGGCGGCGAGCATCAGCCTGGCGCAGGATTCGGGACTTGGGGCTCAGCTAGATAAGGCGAGCGACCGCCAATCTCCGAAGATAGGGCTTCTCGCGGACGAGAAGGCAGTGTCTCTGGACGGCGATGTCCCAGCTAGCGGCGCTAGCATATCTACGGCAGCCATAGTGGGCACTACGTCAACGGTCTCGACGATCGCTGCCGTCCTGCCTCGGGTCTTGGTCCTGATCGACCCGAGCCTCGCCTCGCCGTGGGGCGTCAACTACACCGTGTTCAGGAGCGTGACGGCCCGCTTGGAGAAGCGCGGGGTGCCGCTGGTCAATCCACAGTTCAATCAGGCTATCCACTGGACTGCACATCAGCAGGCCAAGTCCAGCACGGCCAGGGCCGCCGCCTCGCGGGTGGGCCTTAGCTATCAGGCCGCCGTCGTTGTTACTTTCTCATGCAAGACGCTGAAGATGGGGTTCGGGGGCGACCTTGACCGGCCTTACATGTTCAGGGCGACAGTCTCGGGATACGTGCTCGAGGCGGCCTCAGGCCGGGCTTTCAAACAGATGATTATTGTTCATCGATTGGGCAATGGTGAGGATGAACAGAAATCTGAGGAACAGGCAGTATCGGAGGCAGCCGAGGCTTTCGCCCGCGAAGCGTTCAATCAGGTGAACCAATGGGCGCATCGTCGGGAGGAGCGAGGGGACCCGTTCTTGGTGAGGTTTCTCGCTGTTGCCGATTACGGCGAAGTAAAAATGCTCAGGAAGGCTCTCGAGACTATTCCCAGCCTGTCAGCCGCAGTGCAGAAAAGTGTCTCGATAGGCGACCCGGAGGTGGGGAACACCTTCGAGATTAGCGTTATATACAAGGGCAGCGTGCAGGATTTGTGTGCGGCCGTCCGACGCGCTCTTTCCAGCGGGCCAGTTTCGTTCGTGGCCTCAGTAAGGCCAAGGGGTAGGCACCTTGTCGAGGTCAGGCTGAGCCAAGATGGCCCCGAGGGCGAGCTCGAGGGTGGCGACCTCGGCCCAGACTCAGACATGAGAAGTATGATTCAACATGCCTCGACAGCGACGATCGGCGTTCGGTCTCCGGCCAGCGCGAATTGACAGCACAGCGAGGCAGGTTATATTGAGATGGAGCAAGAAATCTGTGAAAGCGGCGTGGGAACCCAGCATTGATGAAGCTTATTAACGACGACTTCTGCTTTGCCTGTGGCGAGAAGAACCCATACGGCCTTCATCTATCGTTCGAGTACTCGGACGAGGGTGACGTGGCGTGGACCTACTTCGTGCCGGACAAGAGCCACGAGGGGTGGGAGGGGATCGTTCACGGCGGGATAACTGCTGTTGTCATGGACGAGGTGGCCGCGAAGCTCGTCAGCCGTATGGCCATCAGGTCAGTAACCGGCAGACTTGATGTTCGATATATCAAGCCAGCGCTGGTGGGCGAGAGGCTCGAGTTTCGCGCCAAGCTGCTCCACCACCGAGGTCGCATTGTCGAGACGAAGGTTGAGGCGCGGAGAGATGACGGCACCCTCGTAGCCACCTGCATCGCCGTGATGTATCAGGTTTGATGGGGCCTTGACTGGTGCTTGTGCAGTGCCCGACAACGGCCGCCTCGCGCCGCTTGCACTTTTTCTCTCCTGCACCTTAGCGTTTACAATCCTCCTCTCGACGCTCTCCACTTCTGTTCACACGGGCGATAGCGGCGAACTCGTGGTCTCTGCATGGTCGCTGGGCATAGCCCACAATCCCGGCTACCCCGTTTATGCACTCTTGGGCCGCCTCGCGGGGTTCTTGGGCCTTGGGAATGCGGCGTTGCGTGTCAATCTCCTGTCTGCGCTGTGCACCGTACTCGCGTCGGCCTTCCTGTTTATGACGGTCTATCACCTACTCGGGCGTCTCTTCACCGCAACGGTGGCGGCACTGCTTTTGCCCATCTCGGCCACAGTCTGGTGGCAAGCGGCGGATGCCGAGGTCTATACGCTCTATCTGCTATCACTCTCGGTGCTGGCATATACCTTCACGCGCTTTCTCACCGACAGCGATGTCCGATGGCTCTACTGCGCCTCGTTTGTGTTTGGGCTGTCGCTGGGTAATCACGTATCGCTGGTCATGATGATTCCGGCGATCGTGTGCCTTCTGTGGGGCAATAGAAGCATTCGGGAAGCCAAGACCGTCTTCGTCCTTCTTGCGCTGATTATCCTCGGCCTTTCGTGCTACATATACCTGCCGATCCGTGCATCGACCTCGCCGGCGATCAACTGGAGCAACCCGGACACGCTTGCAGGTGTCATCTACCACGTTGGAGCTGCCGAGCACCGAGGCAAGGCCATGTTCACTACCGGATACCAGGCCCCGGAAGACCGATTTGCCTCTGTCGCTCAACTGCTCACGACGCAATATGGGCCAGCGTCCGCCATTTTCATCGCTATCGCGCTATGGGGCTTGTGGTCGATCAGGCGGAACCGACGGTTGGTGGCAGCGAGTGCCCTTGCGATCGGCTTTAACGTTTTCTACATCCAGTTCGTCAACGTCGTACCGCTCGAGGCGACTGGCTTTGGCTACCCCTCACATCTTGCGCAGGTATTGCTGTTTGCAGCGGGCCTTGCGCGGCTCATGCAGAAGCTCCCTCGCCTCGCCGTTATCATCTCCTTCGTGATTGTTCTAGCCGGGATTCTCGCAAACTACCACCCGAACGACCGCTCCGAGGACCTTCTCGAGTATCAATACGTCCGAAACCTGCTCTCGCCGCTGCCCAAGGACGCCGCCCTGTTCGCTAAGGGAGACAACCAGATATTCGGCCTGCTCTATCTTCAATCTGTTGAGGGTGTTCGGCCTGACGTTTCGCTCTATGATGCTTACGGAGAGATCGCGGTCCCGCTGAAGTCGTTCGCTGGCTTCAGGAGTATTAAGGGGTTGCCGAGGATGAGAGAGGTCTGTCAGTCGTCCCGAACGTGCTTTTTTGGTTTCACGCCCGGCGAGGAGCTCGGGTCGCGAGCAGAGGAGATAACGGCGGTGGGCATCCTTTCGGCACTGGGCGATACATCCTGGCTCAGCGACGCTGTCTGCTGGGCGCTTTACGGTCTAGAAGGCATCGATGATGAGAGCATATTCAAGAGGATTCTCTCGCAGGAGATAGCGGCCAGCTATCATTTCCACCTTGCGAAGCACTATCTTAGTCGTGGAGACCGGAGCCGGTGGCGAGATGAGCTGCTCAAGACCTCCCGCGCGGGCAGCCAGGTCGATTTCATGCGCGCAAAGGTCGGCGAACAATACGCCGAGGCGGGGATGATCGATGATGCAGTTCGGGAGTTTGCTGCCGCCCGCAGGCTCGATCCCAGCCATGCCGATTACAGCAATCAGCTCGGTGTTCTTTTCAGGAGGTCTGGCCAGAATGCGAAAGCGATAGAGGCTTTTCGCGAGGCGCTCGCCGAAAAGCCTCAAGAGAGCGTTTACGCATACAACCTTGGCAATGCGCTCAGCGCAGTTGGCAGGACAGATCAGGCGATTTCATACTACGAGCTGGCCTTGAAAAGCGCGAGCAATCCTGCTGAGGTCCTGAATAACCTGGGGCAAGCACATAGGCAGAAGGGCGATTCTGAGCAAGCCATCAAGGCTTTCAACGAGGCGATACGCATCAAGCCCAAGTATCTTGCGCCGAGGTTGAACCTAGGCGTCACGTTCGCGAAAATGGGGCAATACAAACGCGCAATTGCAGAGTATCAGGCGGGCCTTGCTATCGACCCGGACTCCAAGGAGCTTCACAATAACCTGGGCACTGCCTACAAGCGGAGCGGAGAGATGGGGAAGGCCATCGAGCACTTCCGCAAAGCGGCAGAGATCGATCCCAACTTCCTAGCCGCTCGTGTGAACCTGGGCGGGACGTTTGCTAATATGCGCAAATACGAACTGGCAATCCCGCAGTACGAGGCAGCGCTCGGCATTGACCCCAACTACGCAAGCGCCTATTTTGACCTCGGGTCGATCTACCTTCAGAAAAGGGATGTCGAGCTGTGCAAGAGGATGTGGGCAAGCTTTCTAAAACTCGAGCCGAGTGGTCCTCGGGCGCAGAAAGTGAGGGACATTTTATCTAAGCTAATGCGCTAGGCCCAGCGCGGGGCAGGTCTGACGTGTGAAATTGTGGAGACTATGAGAAGGCCTTCAGGGCTGATACGCTCCCAAGACTCGGTTAACATTCCCATGCCTTTGGGTTAATGTGTCGGCCTTTCACCAACTCAGACATACCGCAGCTTTCAGGACGCACGCCCACGGCTACTGTTGTTAATCCCCTTTGGGGATGCGAAACGCGGCATCACGTCAATCTAATTCCACTGCTACTCTGGGAAGGCTACGAAGCACGAGTTTTTTCTCGCCCAAAACACCGCCCCACAGCCACACCCCAAATCCTTAGCCCGTTCTGGGGAGACTTCTGGGCATCGGAGCCGGTGAAATCAGGTTGACTGTTCGGAGCGATTTGGCTCCTTGCATAGTCGGACGCGGTCTTGACGAGTGGAGCTGGCCATTCAGAAACTAGTATAACTGGATTGTGTATTATTTATCACGAGCGAGGTCTGATTGTTAGGGCGGCGCACGTCGGTTGACGCTTCCATTGAAGAGCTGTAAGTTCAGGTGGGTAAAGGGACTAGACCATGAAGGAAAGTGTATGCAATGAGAGCGGGCACAACGAAGCGCAGCGTGTTCGGTGATGTTTCGGACGAGCTTGGACGTGTGCGAGATGAATTGGGGAGGCGCCTGTGCGCTGAGGAGCTTCCGAACGGGCAAGGGCTTCTAGCCGCGATTCAGGCACCGGGAAAGCTGCTCAGGCCGGGCCTACTTCTTCTCATTGCGCGAAATGGGGAACGGTCCGAGCGGAGCAGAGGTGTGCTGATTGCGAGCGCGCTCGAAATGCTCCACACAGCTACACTTCTGCATGATGACGTGATAGACCGATCGGGCATGAGGCGCCGTCGGCCTACGACGGCGAGACTTGTCGGGGACAAGGCATCGATTCTTTTTGGTGATTATCTTTTCGCGAAGTGTTTTAACATGTTGGCCCAGGGAGGGGAGTTCCGGGCTCTTGAGCTGCTGCTGGGCGCCATTGGCACATGTGTGAAGGGGGAGCTGGCGGAGCAAGCGAACCTGTTCAACTTCTCGCTCACGCAAGAGGAGTACATGAACATAACCAACATGAAGACGGCGGAGTTGTTTGCGGCATCGTGCTGGCTGGGATCACACATTCATGGGGATTGTGACGGGGAGTGTGATGCCCTTTCGAGGTTTGGGCGGCATTTCGGACAGGGCTTTCAGGTAGTCGATGATCTCTTGGATTTTGTTGGCGATGCGGTGTCGATGGGGAAACCTTCGGGTCAAGACCTATTGCAGGGCGTCGTTACCTTGCCGACTATTTTGGCTTTGAGAGATGCTGGTGATGCGATGTTGTCTGCCGAGGGTCTGGGCCGTGGGTATGCAACAGAGCGTGCGTTAGACCGTGCGGGAGGGCCGGGTGGAGCACTGGGTCCGGCGGAAGCCGCTCGGGTGAGGCGCGTGGTGCTTGAATCTGGGTCTCTGCGTGCGACGATGGATATTGCTGGCGACTGTTTTGCCGGGGCTTTGGAAAGCGTTGCGGGGCTGAATCGTGATGACGGTCTCTGTGCTAAGCTGCGGCTGCTCTGTGAGGTGTCGGCCAAGAGGGGTGAGGATGCACTCTCAGAGTTCGAGAGGCAGCAAAGAGAGAGTAATCTGATGGGTAGAGACGATGGATAGTAAGCCGCAAGAGGCGATGTTCTACGAGAGACTTGACGGCGGAAGGGTCCGGTGCAAGTTATGTCCCCACTACTGCCAGATTGCTGACGGCAAGGCGGGGATATGCCGGGGAAGGGAGAACAGAGGCGGGACTCTGTATGCCTTGACTTTCTCGGAGACGATCGCACTGCACAACGATCCGGTGGAGAAGAAGCCGCTTTATCATTTTTACCCGGGCAGCTATTTGCTCTCGATCGGGCCTAACGCCTGTAACTTAAGCTGCCAGCACTGCCAAAACTGGGAGATATCCCAGGCGCGGGTTCCGACCTCGCACCTGACGCCAGAGGCCGCAGTCGAGTTTGCAGAGAGTAGTCGGCGTTGCATCGGGCTGAGTTTCACCTATACCGAGCCGTTGATGTGGTTTGAGTATTTGCTCGAGACGTCGAGGCTGGCAAGAGAGCATGGGCTAAAGACGATGCTGGTGACAAACGGCTTTATCAACCCCGAGCCGATGGCCATGCTGTTGCCCCTCATCGATGCTATCAATCTCGACATCAAGTCGATGGACGACGATTTCTACCGCAAGGTCTGCGGCGCAAGGCTTCAGCCAGTCCTTGATTTCGCGAATCAGGTGAAGGATGCTGCTGCGCTTGAGATAACCAACCTCGTCATTCCGGGCTTGAACGACAGCCCGGACCAGATTCGTAAACTGGTTGACTGGATTCACGACAACCTGGGGCCGGGGACGCCGCTTCATTTCTCGCGCTATTTCCCCCGCTATAAGATGAACAGGCCGCCAACGCAGATGGCCACACTCGTTGAGGCCTACGACATGGCGAGGGAGAAGCTTAAGTTCGTGTATGTCGGAAACATCATCGACGATAAGCTGAACTGCACGTATTGTCCCAGCTGCGGCAGCTTGCTGGTCAATAGAATCGGCTACACGGTGAAGGTTGTGGGGCTTTCTGACGGCAAGTGCGAGAAGTGCGGGGAGCCCATCCCGATTATCATTTCAACCTAAGAGCGCCGGCTGAGCCCATGCTTGGCGCGGCGTCATCTCTAGAGAATGAGCCTTCGCGAGGCTACGGCACAGAAACGTTCCACTCTCCGTTGCAGGGTTTCTAGAGGCGTATATGAGCTCCTGCTACGCAGCGCTTCGCAGAGTAGCAAGGGTGGTGGTGTCAAGCCACCGCCAATGAAAGCGGCGTCAAGCCGCCGCACTCCAAATGGCCGCCGCTTTGGCTTGGCTAAATCTTGCTTTTGGCGGAACCGATCAGCTCGCCGGCGCTTCACCGGTGCTTGCGCCAGGCCCGGTGGCAGCTGGCATAGCACGGTCGGCGGCAGCTCTTTTCTGACGTTCCTCCTTCTCGATCTTGCCAGAAAGGATGTGCTGCCAGTCGCCTTCCGCCCAAGCTTTATCGAGTATCGCCGAAACGCCGTCCCGGTTACTGTCGAGCGCTTCGGCAAGGTCTGTAACGAGCGACTCTGCGCCCTTGTGCGTCGGCCTTGGATGGAAACGCTGGTAGTGTTCTCTGAAAACCTGTGGCCGATCGATTAACATGCAGCACCTGAGCAGGTTGCCGTCGTAGGGGATGCGCTCGCGGATCGCTCGGAAGAACGGGCTCTTGAGCGCCTCGGTTACAGTGGTGTCATAGATGTTGTCCACTGCGAAGTGACAGAAGACGCACGGCTCGATGTCGCCATTGTTGTTGATGTGCAGGTACCTCTTGCCGCCAGCCATGCAGCCGTCCACCGCCGTGCCGTCGTTCCAGAAGTCGGCCAAGAAAATCGGTTTGGCGGCGCGCTGCCCATCTACGCTGCGCCGCAAGAAATCGCGCTGCTGGGGCGTCAGCATCAGACTCGTGTCTGGCCTGTCCCCGATCGGGATATACTGGAAATACCACCCTATCAGAGCACCCCAATCAAGCATCGTGTCGATGAACTCCGCGCTTGAGACCACCTCGACGTTGTGTCGCGTCGCGGTAGCCGAGAAGCCAACCACAACGCCCTCGTCCCTCAGCATCTTGGCGGTTTTCTCAAGCTTCCTGAAGATGCCCTTCCCCCTTCTTGCGTCGGTCTCCTCCTCCAGACCCTCAACACTAAGCATCGGCCCGGTATTGCCAAGTTTGGCGAGTCGCTTGGCAACATCCTTGGTGACGAGGGTGCCATTTGTATAGATGAGGAACCAGCAATCGTTGTGCTTGGCATAAAGGTCAAGCATGTCCGGCCGCATGAACGGCTCGCCGCCCGCGATAGTAAAGAAGTGGAGCCCAAACCGCTCCTTCGCCTCCGTGATGGTTCTGTCGATGACGTCCCAAGAGAGATCAGCAGTAGTGTCTCGGTATTCCCTGGCCCAACAGCCACGACAGTTCAGGTTGCAGCGCGAAGTTACGCTAAAGACGATGAGATCGGGCGGCCTGAACCCCTCGCGGTCCCTGAACGCAAGCCTCTTCTCCTCACCAACAAACATCGAGTTGGCAAACACGTTGACCACAAAACCTTTCCTGCTCGCTGGGCTTAGCTGAGCAGACAGCCGTTTGAGCCACTTGCCTATGGGGTGCCCCTTCTCGATTATCTCGCGCAGGCCACGAGCCCCAGCCTTGTGGTCCTCCACAACCGCGAGCCGCTCCCAATAATTGGTCATCCGGATGATCTCCTCATCCGAGCCATCAGCAAGGGCCGCCATGATCTTGTTGCCCAAGCGCTTGGCGACGCCTTCCTGAAGCCGTTGAATGAGTACTCTTCTCATCTCAAACCTCCCTCACAACGGTCTCCCAAAGAATAAAAAACTAAACTCCAGCCAACCCTCCGTCAGAAGCGGCTATTCGACCGCTCCCACTTGTGTCGTGTTGGCTGGGGCGAAAAGTACGTTCATTATGAAAGATGCCTCTTCGTCCGGGCTAGCATCACTGTCCTTCCCAAGCCACCTAGAAAGGTACGTTTCAATGGTGCTCAAAAGCGCAAGCGCTCGAGCACGCGAGCCCGAGCTGCCCAGATGACCTTCCTCTATCCAATCCCGTAACTCGCTCTCGGCATGTTCCACGTAGCTTGCGATCCGAGCCTTCGCCCGTGCGTAGAGCTCCTCCTTTGGCTCATAATCCGAGCCAAACTTCTCTGTCATATATATCTTGAAAAAATTCGTGTTCTCTTGGAAAAAGCGGAGATAATCCTGAACAAAACGCTCAATGGCGTTACGCCAGTGCAGCTCCATCCCCTTGACCTCGACCAAGCTTTCCTGAAGCCTCGAGAGCTTCTCATCGATGATTGCCGAATACAGCTCGACCTTGCTGCGGAAAAACTTGTAAAGAGTTGACATGCCGAACTCGGAGCTCTTCGCGACCTCCTCCATAGTTGCTCCGGAGTAACCCTTCCGAGCGAAAATGGACTCCGCCGCCTGAAGTATCATCTCACGTCGCATGCGCCTTTCTCTCTCTTTCCGTCCGATGTTCATTCTCGGCAAATCCTCACTGACTGTTTCTGCAAGTTAGACTAATTCAACGTTTGGAATACTCATTCCAGAACCACAATAGGTATTCCCAAACCTGGTGTCAAGCTATTCTTCTGAGGAGTTTTCCCATTCTGTTTTGGAGTGGTTCATGGCACGGTTTTTGGTTTCATGGGGATTGACACCGGGTGCGTGTTGCTGTTTTTGCAGCAAAGTCTTAGGACCTAACGCCCGCTGCAAATCCCCGAAAGGGGGTTAACGTGGATAGCCGTAGTCGCCGGCCGCCGGCCCAGCCTACGGATCGAGAATCCAAAGAAAACATCCCCAGCCCTGGAGGGGATGCACATAGCCCTGTAGATGGGGCTGTTCGACCCTTTCGGGGACGAGGTCGCGACTGGTTCCCCCGATTCCGTAGGTTTCACTACGGATTCTCATATTCGCCCCATTCAGGGACGATCAATCAGACACAACGCTGCCATGTTACGTCCGTCTTTGCCATCACCCCACCGCAAGTGGAACTCCCGCCTTTACACCCGCCTTGGCGGCGTCAACATACCGCACTCCGAATCAGCCGAGCTTGTCGATCTCGGCCAGCAGTGCGTCCGCCTCCTTCACGTAGCCCTTCATGTCCTTCGCCTCGGCGAGCTCCTTCGCCTGGTTGGCGTAGTCGGTCGCTTTGGCGAGAGCCTCGTCCCGGGAAAGGGGCGGCGCCTCGTTCTGCTTGCCCTCGTCATACCACCGCACCATCTGAACGTGCGACTCAGAGAGGGCCAGCCGGGAATCGAGCACGTTTTCCTGATCCTCGATCTTATTCGCCAGAGAAAGGGCCTCTGCGCCACAGGACAGAGACGCATCCCACCTCCCCAAGCCAGCCTCGGCCCGACACAGGACTGACAGTGAGAAAGCAAGCTGTGACAGGCTGTCGGTAGAGCGGGCGATCTCCTCAGCCTCCTGCCCGGCCTCCTTCGCGTCAGTCCACTCGCCCCTGTGGGCCCGGACGGCGCCGATGTTGCCCACGACGATCGCGATGCCGCGCTTGTCGCCCAACGCCCGACGGATCGCAAGCGACTCCTCGAAGCAGCGCAGCGCTTTGTCGTAATCGCCACGGGCATTATGGACGGCGCCGATGTTGCCCACGACGATCGCGATGCCGCGCTTGTCGCCCAACGCCCGATGGATCGCAAGCGACTCCTCGAAGCAGCGCAGCGCTTTGTCGTAATCACCCAGGCTGCGGTGGACGGTGCCCATGTTGGCCACGACAATCGCGATGCTGCCCTTCTTGCCCAACTCCCAATGCATCGCAAGCGCCTGGTCATAGCAGCGCAGCGCTTCATCGTAACCGCCCCGCCTTCTGTGGAGCTCCGCCATGTTAGCCACGGCCATCGCGATGCCGCCCTTGTCGCCCGACGCCCGGAAGAAACAAAGCGCTTCCTCATAGCAGCGCAGCGCTTCGTCGTAGTCGCCTCTCTCTACGTAGAGGTTACCCATGTTGCCCACCAATCTCGGGATGCCGCGCTTGTCGCCCAACTCCCGATGCATCGCAAGCGCTTCGGCATAGCACCGCAGCGCTTCGTCATAATCGCAGCGGCTCAGGTGCACGTTGCCGATCTGGTTAAGTAAACTCGCGTGCTCCTTGCGATCCTGCGTTTGACGGACCAAGTCAAGCGCTGCGTTCGCGAGGTCAAGCGCTGCGTTGTATTCCCCAGTCTCAGATTTGATCCGGGCCTGCCAGTTGAGCGACTTGGCACGCCATTTGCCGTTCTCTAGGCTTGCGAGCTCCTCGGACAGAGGTAGGGCATCGTCCCAGCGCCCCATCACATCAAGCACGCTGATCCGAGAATCGAGCAGGTCGGCCTGTTCCTCGGTCGAAAGCACGCCAGCTCCATCTTCAGGGCAGACACGCAGGTCTGCCCCTACACGGCTCATAAGCCGGTCGTAGCGCTCGAAGGCGTTAAGGGCCTCAAAGTTGCGCTGTTGCTTCTGCTCGTGGATGGCGTGGAATGCGGCGTGTCGGGCGGCCTTCTCAATGTCGCCGGCGGCCTCGTAGTGCTCCGAGAGCGTCCCGTGAAACTCGTCCAGCCGGTCCTTGTAGAGCTCCTCGATTCGCTTGGCGATAAGCCCAGAGAGCTCCTGGCGCAGGCTGTCCACGAGGCGGGAGACAAGCATCTCCCGCGTCAAAGCGTGCTTGAAAGTGTATTCCAGCTCAGGCTCGACCGCCCTTTCAAAGATAATCTCTCTGCTCACCAGTGTCCCTAGAGCGTCGCGAACTTCTGGCGAGCCGTGCAGCCGGCCATGCAGGTCCGAAAGCAGGCTGTAAAAAAACGAACTGCCGATGACGGCGCCGTAGTAGGCCACCCGCTTGTCGACGCGAGTTAGCCGGTCGAACCGCTCGGCCAGAACGCCCGAAAGGACCGTGGGCAGAGGCATCTCCTCAATCGGCCCGGTCAGGTGCATCTTACCATTCTCACGCCTGAGCTTGCCCCGCTCCAAAAGGAGGTGAAGGAGCTCCTCAGCGAAGAGCGGGTTGCCCTCCGAGTATTTCTTGAGGCGCTGGATAAGCGCCTGCTCCTTGTCGCCCGAGGCCAGGTAGAAGCTCAGAAGGTCAGTCTCCGCCTGGTTTGACAACGGACCTACTTTCAGCTCCGTGAACGGAATCCGCTCGATCCTGGCGAACTTCGGCTCGTAGGCCGGCCGATATAGAAGAAGGACAAGGACAGGGAAGTCGCTGACAAAATCACTGATGTATTCGATGTAGTCCCTCGTGCCGCCGTCGGCCCAGTGCATATCCTCAAAGACCAGGACCAGCGGCTTCTCGACCGACCAGCGCTCGTAGAGCTTCCTAATCGCTATCCAGAGGTTATCCTTGATGGCCTTCGACTCTAAAGCGGCCAGCGGCTCGCCGTGGAACTTCAGGCCAAAGAGGTGATAGATGTAGGGCACATGCTCGGCATCGAACGCCGCATCATTCTCGAGCCTTGACAGACCCTCCTCGATGACCTGCGTGCTGGCAGTTAGATCGAAGCCAAGTGCGGACGCG
>DATLAJ010000013.1 GCA_035527515.1 bacterium | reverse complement strand
AGGCAGGAAAAGGCTGCTTCATTGGCCGAGGTTATCGGGTTGCTGGCGCGCCTTGCCCGCCAAGAGGGTATCCCACCAGAACACGTCAATGTCGATTTGCCTCTGCAGACCCTGCTATGCGATCGCGAGGGGACGACAAATCTCTCCTCTGATGCGTGAAGCTATGAAGAATGTTGCAGTGCTTTGTGTCGCTATTGGATGCCCAGCTTGAACACAAAGAGCTTCAAACCAGAGTTGCGGACGCAGGTTATCGATGGCTTGTGCATTGCAGAGAGTGCGGCAGCCGATACGCCTCGATCGGCCGCGATTATCTCGCTTGCTCGGCCGCCCGCGGCAGCGGCACCTGTTCGAACCGGCAGAGCATCCGGCGCGGGTCTCTTGAAGCATTGATCGTTAGTGGCCTATGCCAACGCTTGATGGCCCCAGAGCTCGTAGAGGAGTTCGTCCGAGCCTTTCACAAAGAGTGTAATCGGCAGCGCCGCGACGAGGACCAACTCCATGATGCAAAGAAGCGGGAACTTAAGGAGGTGGTACGAAAGCTCAACGGACTTATTGACGCTATCGCAGACGGACTGCGCGCTCCGGGCCTGCAGCAGCGTTTGACCGAGTTAGAGGCACGGCGGGCACAACTCGAGGAAGGCATGGCTGCAGCGGCAGCGCCTCCCGTCCGGCTCCATCCGAATTTGGCCCTTCTCTATCGAAAAAAGGTTGAGCGACTGCAGGAGGCTCTCAACCAGCCAGAAATCGGAGATGAGGCGATTGAGGTGCTGCGGAGCCTTCTCGAGCGCGTCGTCATCACTCCTGTGGAGGAAGGTTTTGACATAGAGATCATCGGCGAGATTGCCCAGATGATCGAGGTCGGCATGGGAGACGGAGAGAAGAAAGGTCCCATCCTCAACGAGAGGATGGGCCGTTCGGTAAAAGTGGTTGCGGGGGCCCGCAACCAGCGTTGTTTGCACCTTGACCACGCGATTCTCTAAGTGGCGTTTGGTACCTTAACGCCAACTCAGAGATGTCCGCTTTCGAGGGTGAAGCGAGCATCCATGATGTGCGCACAATGTCCGCCCCTGGGCACCACCCCACCTTCATTCGCATTTTTCTACAAAGACTTAGGGAAAGTGGCGCAAGCGGCTTCCGATTTTGGCGTAAACTGAAACCCATTTTAACGGCTGGGGAATGCTGGAATGGCTTTCGATGCGCGCGCCGAGAGTACGACGAGGACACCCACTCTTCAGACGCCGAGAAACGGAGATTTGCCCTCTAAGGCCCGCAAACTTCCCTATCTCCCCGGGCGAGGGCTGAGATGGTTAGCCCGTTTTTTGGAAGTTGCCCGCTGCTACATGAAAGAGATCAGGGCTTGCATTGGGCACTTTCCGTTGGAGGTCGTACTATTCGGACTTCGGAGAGGCTTTGCGGCTGATCGGGTCCTCCTCTACGGACGCGACGCTGTCCAGTCAGGCCGCTATCTGAGCGACCTGCAACGACAATTCAGCCGATTCATCAACCCCAAACCAGTTCGAGAACTTCTCGAAGACAAATTGCTGTTCGAGTCGCTAGCAAAGCAATTTGTCCGTGTTCCCAGAAACTATCTCTATTGTGACAACAAGCGTCTTGTCGTCTTGACCGATGAATGGCCAGAGATAGCGCTGAGTGACAATAGCTCTCAGCAAAAGCGATTTGTCATGAAGCGATCAAGAGGAGGCGGAGGGGTCGGCATAAGCTTCGTAGACGTCAAACCAGAATCTGTCTTAGTCGACGATACGCCGATGACTTTAGACAGATTCTATGAAGTATTCAAAGAACGTGACGATCGTATTCTTTGTGAATTCATACAGCAATCGGACTTCTGCGCTCTCATCTATCCCCACACGACAAACTCCATACGAGTTATTTGCATGCGCGACCGTGATGGGGAACCCTTTATTGCAAGAGCAGTTCTTCGTCTTGGCACCACACAGAGCAAAGGAGTGGACAACTTTGGCCGCGGAGGCCTGTCTGTCGATATAGACCTTGAGACGGGCAAGCTCGGCACGGCAGTTCAGCACAATGCGAAAAGCCCGAGAGCCCCGCTCGTGTACGAAAACCACCCCGACACTGGCGCCCCATTGCGTGGTCAGTCGCTTCCTCGTTGGGGCGAGGCCCGCGACCGATCGCTGCTTCTCATGCGGCAGCTACCCTTCATAAATTACGTAGGTTGGGACATTATCCTGACGGAGCAGGATCCTGTGTTCCTGGAGGGCAACAACTACACCGGCGTACGACTGGCGCAGGCACATTCGGGCCTCCTCGATGAACCGCGGATTTGCGACTTCTATCGAAGGTTCGGGATCATTTAGCGAAGAACGGAAGTAGTGTGCCTCGTGGCAGACGCCCTTGAATCGTACGTAAAGCGGGCCTATCGGCAAATCGTGGGTGCTCGGTGCTACGAACTCATCGAGTTTCGCCGCCATCTTGGCTATTGGCCCAACCTAGAGCATCCGCGGACCTTCAACGAAAAGGTTTGCGCAAGAAAGTTCCGCCCGTTTCCTGAGGCAGGCATCCTGGCAGACAAGCTCGCGGTTCGAGAGTTTGTTACCAAGAGAGCGGGACACCAGTTTTTGACGCACCTTTTCTACAGCGGAACATCCCTTGAGGCAGTGGACTACGACGCGCTGCCGGACCGTTTCGTATTGAAGGGCAACCATAGTAGCGGCCAAGCCGGATATCTCCTGGTGCGAGATAAGGCAGCCTTGCCAAGAGAGGCCTTTGTCGCTGCAGGGCGGCGCATACTGCGGCGAAGATTTGGGCCGGAGGTCAATGAATGGTGGTACGCCAAAATTGTCCCTCAGCTTCTCGTTGAGGAGATGCTGCTGGAGGATGACGGTTCGCTGCCAACGGATCTCAAGTTCTATGTCTTTGGTGGTGTCGTTCATTACGTACAAATCATATCCGGACGTGACGGTACGGCTAAGAGCCGGTTCTATGATCGGTTCTGGCGCCCCCAGCCATTTACGCGTAGAGGGTTCGATGGTCCGGTTGACATGCCGCGCCCGGGCACCCTCGATGATATGGTGACACTCGCCGAAATTCTGGGTGACGGTTTGGAATTTGTTCGAGTGGATTTGTACTCGATTGGACCCCGCATCCTTTTTGGCGAAATGACCTTGGCGCCGGGTGCCGGCTGGATCGCTTTCGACCCACCGGAATACGATCTCATATTGGGAGAGCGCTGGCCGGTTCGGGTCTTGCCAGTTTCAGAGCGCTGTGCTTGAGAGCAATTCTTGTCTTCTTTCCGAAACCAAGATGGATTGATCCCCACGAGTTCTCTTTCTCTTGAGAATTTGTCCGCATCAGAAGGGGCGAACAGCGTTGCCAGTGGCAAGTGATCACATTGGGGTTTCATCAGGTCTGTCTCTGCCTCCACCGCTTATGGATGGCTATCTTGTTCACAGTGCTGTTTTGGCACGACGACTTGATGTGCTTCTGCTTCCGCGTCAGGTCCTTTTAGCGGGCCCGACGGGAGACGAGGTGGGCGTCTTGTCTTTCGTGCATGGGGTGCCCGAGGCGTCGACTGTGGTGGGGGTCACATACGCTCAGGACAAGCGGTTGCGGCGCAAACTTCTGAATTTGGCGGGACTTTCAACCCCTCCCGGGATTACTTTCTCATCTCGGGGAGAGATGAGTTTGCAGAGGTTCATCTCTCGTCATGGCTTCCCTGTCGTACTCAAGGAGGCAATCGGCGAAAACCCTTCCCCCAAAATCGACAAGATATCCAGTGACCAGGAGCTCCTTTCCGCCATTTCACGTATGAAGCGGCGCTCCGAGGACCACCTGTCTCCTGCCAGAAGTCTTGTTACATCCGCCTACGCCGAGAACTCGTTGAACGTTCATGAGGACGAGCAGGGCCACAGGGTCGCAGCACCCGGAGCCCGCCTATTGGTCGAGAAACATGTCTCCGGACGCTACATTCGGTGCCTCGTTTGTGGCGGTCGCTTTCTGGCAGCCATCGAAAAGACCGCGGCAACCCCAGAAGAAACCTGGATGTTGGTGGAACGGCTGCATGATGACTTCAAAGATGTGGCGCTGCGGGCAACAATGGAGATCCCGGGACTGGCAGTCGCGTCCGTCGATCTCGTTGTCGGAGACCCGACCCTATGTCGAGAGGGCCAAGCATATTTTGTGGTCGAACTCTGCGAGCGGCCTCGACTAGAGAGCTACCTCATCGCCTCTCCAGCCCTCGCCCCGTCTCTGGCAGACAGATTTCTGTGCCACCAAGCAGAGCAATCTTCTGTAAGGCTGCAAACTCCGGCTGATGTTGTGGCAACCTTCATGCGCGCGGAGAGCCTTACCGAGCCGCAACTCCTCTTGCCGGTTTTGCGCGATACCTGCAACGCACTTGGGATTGTGGGATTTGCTCGCCCAGGAGATCAAACCAGCGGAATTGTTGAGGGGCACCTTCAAGGCAAACCCTCAACGATCGCACGCGTCATCGAGGCTCTAATGAGCGGGACCCATTTTGGACAACGCGCAATGGCAATCGAGGCGGCGCAAACGCCGCTGGAGAGCTATGCGGACTTTACGGTGGCGTGACCATGCAGCCACTCAAGCCATGCGATGATTCGGTAGCAGCGACCTCAATTAGATTGAGCACGATTCGCGCCATGACCTTCAGGCCACCGGAACTGACGGCCGGGGAACCGCAAGCAAATTTTGCAATCCACGTGCAGAGTGTCGACAGTAGGTTCTCTCACGTCATTGCAGAAGCTTTGATCACTCACGACAAGGGCTTGAGATTTCCGGCGCAGATATGGCCCGTCGCTGAAGAGCTGTGCCGACATCTCGGCAAGACCCAAATCCCCGCTGGCTCTGTGCATTCCGTTCTCAGTGATGCATTGATCGAGATCTGTGAAACCTTTGAGCAAGATGAACAGGATGAACTCATTCGCAGCCTGCGCGACGTGAGCACAGATAGGTCTTGGACTCGCCTTCTTAGCCCCTTTCGTTGGGCTTTGGGCAAGCGTATGCGTCGACGCTTGTCAAACGACGAGGCCTTGCACAAACTTCTTGGCGTTTTCGCCGCGGCGCTGACCAGGCTTGAGGGCACGGTCGAAACAGACAGCGATGATGTGACCACGACGACGGATGTTGAGGACTTTTATGAACGATGGATTGGTGAGGTCGACCGCAGCGTCTGCTTTCCAGAGCCTCCACTACCTTGCCTTGAAGGGAAGCCCGCAAACGTCTACGGCGATGCTGCATTCGTTAGGAACCATCCGAAAGATGCCACCAAGGGCCACCTTGTCGAGCGCGAAGCGCTTGCGTATGGCCTTGCAGTATTGAGGTTGCCAAACGGGTCCTTCATAGCGACCGACCGCGCGGGAACGCGCTTGAACTTTAAGTGGAGCCGCTCTCCCGCATCGAGCGGGGTCTCACTTGCTTTATGCAACCACAAAGAAGCCACTCGTGCTCGGCTTGCACGGTGCGGCTTACCTGTCGCATCTGGCCGTATCTTTTCCAGTGACGACGGCGATCGCATTGCGGCTCACGCGGAGCGCATCGGCTACCCAGTCGTGTGCAAACCTGCAGCTGGAGTCCGTGGCATTGGAGTCATCACGAACATTCGCAATAGGGCTGAGCTTGATCGGGCACTACAACTCTACGGAAAGAGCCCACTCGGATCCGATGACTTACTCCTTGAGACGCATGTTCCAGGTGACGACTATCGGATTGTCGTCGTAGGCGACAAGGTGGTCTCCGCAGTTTGCCGAAGAACCGCTTCAATTGTCGGCACCGGCGATCACAACGTTGCGGATCTCATTCTTCACAAGAACAGACTACGCGCGCACAACCCTCACCTGCGTTTACGCCTCATCCAATTCGACGACGCGGCGCGATATCAATTGGACAGTGTTGATTTGACGCTGGCATCTGTGCCGGAGAAGGGACAGTGGGTCTATCTCGCAAATTCAAACAACATCTCCCGCGGAGGAGACAGTATCGAAGTGCTCGATGATCTACATCCGTCCATAGAACGAGTTGCGGTTCGAGCTGCGCAGGCGATTCCCGGTCTTGGTTTTTGCGGCTTGGATCTCATTCTGCAAGATCACACCAAGCCCATCGATGAACAGCAGGCCGCAATCATAGAACTAAACGCCCATGGCGCCATCGGCACCGGTCAGTATCCAATGTGGGGCCCGCCCCGTAACGTGGCGCGAGAACTTCTACGTCACTGCGCTAACAAAGTTGGGGCTGAGCTAAGCCCGACACCGGCTGCAAACCTTCGTGTTAGGATGAGAGTACGCGGAAGGGTCACCAGAGTTGGCTATAGACGGTGGCTCCGCAAAAGAGCCAGTGCGTTCGGTATAGCCTGCGACGCCGTCAACGAGGATCAATGGACGGTGGTCGCAACGCTGGAAGGGGCTACTGCGCCCGTTGCAGCCTTGGCAAACGCGGCGGTACGCGGACCTCGAAGGGCGATTCCGTTCTGGGTAGCTGTCGAGCACCTTGAAAACACCGACCCATCAGACAATCCGATCGAGACGACTGCCTAATCAGTCTCGTCTTC
>DATLAJ010000012.1 GCA_035527515.1 bacterium | reverse complement strand
ACACTAGCAAGATGATACCTATAACTATTGCCGCCGCGACACCACCCAAGCTCGCCTTCTGCCACAATGACAGATTCGACAGCATGACTTGCAGCTGGCCAATAGAACCACGTTTACTACCCTCAGATACGGCGCCCCCCTTCTCGGCCACCGGCTTCATTTCCATCCCTGGACTCCGCTCCGCCATCAATTCATCCCCGTTACTTGATTAAATAACCTCAAGCTCCCATTCGCATTATCTCTTGATACGCATCAACCAACTTGTTGCGAATCTTCTGCATCAACCTAAAACTCAAATCGGCCTTCTGTACCGACATCATCACGTTCTGAATGTCCTTCGTCTTCCCCGTCGCAAAATCCGTCATCGAGGTGTCGGCCTCATTCTGAAGCTTGTTGACCTCCTCGATCGATTCTTTGAGAAAATCGCCGAAGCTGCTCTTTCCTGTCCGGCCTGGCTGCTTCTGTTTGCCGTTCCCATCCCCGTCAATGGCATTTGGCCCGAAAGGCTGTACCTTCATGTCAATCATCAGCTAGCTCCTTTCTTATGTGCCCAGGTCTATCGCGCGCAGCGCCATCAACTTCGTAGCGTTCATCACCGCCAAGTTCGCCTCGTAGGACCTCGTTGCCTCAACCATGTTGACCATCTCAGCTATGATGTTGATGTTGGGATAGCTAACGTAACCGTCTGTATCGGCGTCAGGATGATTCGGCTCAAAGCGCCTCTCAGGCGGCCGGTCATCCTGACGTATCTCGGCCACCTTCACGCCGCGAAGACCGTCGTCTGTGAGCGAGGAGAGCATCTCTCCGAACTCCGACGTTACGTTTGCCGTCCTGAAGATAACGTCCTTCCGCACGTAAGGCCCACCCTCCGGCGTCCGAGTGGTCGAGGCGTTCGCGATGTTCGAGGAGATCACCTCCTGCCTAATTCGCTGAGCCGCCAGCCCGGAGCTACCGATGTTCAGAATGTCAAAGAAACTCATTGCGTCTTCCCCTTATGAAATTGCGGTCTTAAGCATCTCGATCTTCTTGGCTACCAGCTTGGATGACACTGAGAACATCAGCTCTGATTGGAGCAGGTCCGCCATCTCCTGCTCGATATTCACGCTGTTGCCATCCAGTCGGCAAGGCGCGTCAGTCTCCTGAACGTCGATCGGAAGCTCTCTGCCCGCGCCTTGGGACATGTGCCTGGGATCGGTTTGCACTGGCTGCATCTCGGCACACCTCTCGGAACATGCTGCCAAGGCCGCGCCAAAATCGAAGGTCCTGGCCTTGTAGCCGGGCGTGTCAACGTTGGCCACATTGCTCGCTACGAGGCTTGCCCGCCTTGAGGAAACGTCCAGAGCTCGGCCCAGAATGTTGAGAATAGGATTGTCTGCTATCTCCATAGCTCTCTCCAACAATGCAAAGGAAAATTCTTCCGACCCAATAGTCCTCTCCGGTCCTCAAGCACCTTGCACTTCATGCTCATTCGCCCACCAAGAGGTTAAATCCAAAACATTCAATCTCAATTAGCCAATTACTCCAGTTCATGGCACCCCTTTGTTCAAGCAGACAGCGTGCCAACTTGAGCAACAATCGAGCTGACGGGGCTGGGAGTGCCGCTTGGCGGCCGTTATAGGTCAGAAGGGAGTGCGGTCAGAATAGCCGATCATCTCCAAAGATCGGGAAGATTTTTCCGCCTGACACCAGCGCAAAGCAAATGCCAATGGGAGAGAATGCATCGCAGCCGCTAAAAACTGGGGACCAGCTCCTCAACTGACGACTGCTTGCCCAATAACGTTAGACAAAAAAGGTGCCGGCCGATCGGCCAACAGGCTTACTAATCACTAGGCCCGAACCGTGAGCTTACAGCCTATCGCCGATGCTTGCCCTCAGATTCAACCCGTAGCGAGAGCTCTTTGAGCCGCTCAACCACGGACGAGGTAATCCAAACCGGGGTTGAGGCGCCGACCGTAACGCCGACGCTCTTCTTGCCGTGGAACCACGCCGCCTCGATCTCTTCAGGTCGCTCTATGTGGTGCGTCTTGGTTCCATGATGCCGAGAAACCGCTGCCAGCTGCTTTGTGTTTGCGCTGTGTCTGCCGCCAACTACGATTACTACATTGCAGAGCTCGGCGAGCTTGAGGGTGTTAGCCCGCCGCGACAGCACCGCGTCACAAACCGTGTTGAACACGCGGACCACTTTGGCTTCGGCGGCAACGGTGGCAACGACCCGCGAGAAGACCTTTATTTGTTCGGTTGTCTGTGCGATCACACCCACTTTCTGGACGCCGTCGGGAAGCTTGATCTGAGAATCGCTGCCTACAACCTGTGAGTTTTCGCCGGAGAATCCAAGCAGGGCCTTGACTTCCGGATGCTTGGCGTTCCCGACGATTACTATGTGATAACCCTCTGTGCGCAATAAAGCAGCATTTTCTTGAGCTTTTTTGACAAATGGGCAAGTCCCATCAATTATATTCATGCCCCGGCGCTTGGCACCCTCAGCGAGCTCTGGCGGGAGACCGTGCGAGCGCGCGATGATGACCTCTCCATTCACCTCGTCGAGGGTCTCGGCAACATGGATGCCCTCTGAACGGAGCGCCTCAACTACGTCTCTGTTATGAATAAGCGGGCCTAGCGAGAATACCTTCCCGAACCGGGCGGCGGCATCCTTGGCCAGCCTGACCGCTCGCTCCACGCCAAAGCAAAACCCCGCATCCTCCACGCAGAATATGTCGAACCGGCCACCCTCGATGGGGGTTCGCCGAATCCCGTCAGGCACGTCTCTCATGACATCGCCCCGTCCTGAAGGCGCTCTTTGTTCTGCCCAAGTCTTCTTAAAAGGTCTGCCCGCAAGCACTTAATCTCAGCCATAACGCGCTCGGCGAACTCCGCGTGAAGCTGAGAGCGCGCCTTCCCCTCTGGACAATTAGGCGGCGGGATTGGTTTCCCAAAACATACGTAAAGCTTGTAAGGCCTTATCATCGACGAGCCCGGCGGCAAAATGCGCCAACTGTTGTGGATGTATATCGGGACAACCGGCGCTTGGCTTCTCTCGGCGATGAGCCCAATACCCGACATCGGCGGCAGCAGCTCGTTGGTCTTGCTCCTCGTGCCTTCCGGAAACATAAGTAGCGCTCCGTCTGCCTCAAGAACTGCCAGCGCCCGCCTGAGCATCTCTCTGTCGGCGCCCCAGCGCCTTACAGGGAAGGCATTCAAGTTCCGAATCAGCCAGCCAAAGAAACGACTTCTGAAAAGCTCCGCCTTCGCCGCGAAATGGACGGGCCTAAAGACCATTGACCCAACAAGAAGAGGAGGGTCGGCGTAGCTCCTGTGATTCGAGGCAAGGATCACCCTTCCCCTAGCCGGAAGGTTCTCTACGCCAGCAACCTCGGCTCTGAAAAGACCCTTCGATAGGACACAGCAGAGCGCGTGGCACGCCCTACATAAACACCGGCTGAATAAAGATTCAGCAGTCTGCGGTCCCAGCCGGCCTTCCCTCGGAACAGCATTGGTCTCGTGTTTACGCCTCACCACACCTGCTCGACCTCGCTCTCCTTCTCGTTCTTCTTGAGTATCCGATCAAATATGTCATTTCCACAACTAAGAACCGATCTGCCGGCCAGATTGCGGCACAAGGCCGTCAGCTCTTGAGCGTTGCTGAACGCCATGATTATCTCTCATTGTTCGAGTCAAATCCACAGCCTCTCCGACTCCCTCAGGACCGCGGGGACTTGGGCGGTGGTCCGATCCCCTAAGTTCACACCTTGTGCTACCCCCGTTATGCCCCCCGCTGACGATGGAAGGAGCGCAAACTTCTACTTCGGCACAAAATGACGTTGGGGCAGTGATATTCTGCTACACACCCTCCAGGCTCTTCGTTGGCACGGACCACCGCTGCACCTCCGAGTTCGGGCCCAGCATCGTCCATGAGAAGCCCCTCATCGACCCAGATGTCTTCAACTCGCTCTCATTCTCCCGCGACTTCTACGCCGCCAAGGAAGCGCTGAAGTAGCATGGGGACACTTGAGGCATCCCTTTTGCTGTGAATCTGAGCGGTTTGGGGGCGATGAAGCGCTCCCTGAAAGGGAGCAACGTGAGTAGCCCCGTGTGAAACGCGGGGAATCCGGACAACCATCCAATCCTCGCCCCTATGGCG
>DATLAJ010000011.1 GCA_035527515.1 bacterium | reverse complement strand
GGCGTTCAGGACCGGGGTGAAGGATAATCCCCTTCTTAGGCCTGGCGGGAGCGGGAAGGTGGAGCTCGTGGTGCTGACGGGTGACAAGGGGTTGTGCGGGGGCTTCAACAGCAACGTCTTGCGGTTTGCGGTCTCGTCAATCAAGGGGGGGCACGTGGACAAGGAGGTTGAGCTGTTCCCTGTGGGGAAGAAGGGGCGGGACTTTTTCAAGAGGCGTCCTGAATACTCTGTTTGTGATGAGTATGTGAACTTCTGGCGCACGTTCAGCCTGAGTGATGCCACCCACGTCGCCCAGAAAATTACTGCGGCGTTCGTCGAGCGCTCCTATCAAGCCGTATATTTGGTCTATAACGAGTTTAAGACGGCGCTTGTCCAGCGCGTCGTTTTGGAGCAGCTCTTGCCCATCACGCAGACGCAGGTATCAGAGGCAGAGGCCACGCCAGGAGCCCAGACGACAGACAGCAAGGACTCTGAAGAACCCGAGGCGGTTCGGACTGATTATCTGTATGAGCCATCGGCGGCGGCCTTGCTCAATGACCTCCTGCGGCAGCACATTGAGTTTCAGATATATCGGGCGCTTCTGGAATCTCAGGCGAGCGAACAGGGTGCGCGGATGACAGCGATGGAGGCCGCGACCGACAACGCGGACGATATGATTAGGGTCCTGACACTACAATACCATCGGGCGCGGCAAGCTTCGATAACAAAGGAGCTTATAGAGATAGTCTCTGGGGCCGAGGCGCTGGCTGGGTGAGTAAGATATTAAGGAGCTTTTTTTATGGCAGATGGCAAGATTATTCAGGTGATCGGACCTGTAGTTGACGTTCGGTTCCCGACAGACCAGTTGCCGGCGATCTTCAATGCGTTAACGATCGAGCGCGAGGTCTCGGCTGAGGTCGTAGAATACGGCTCCGGCGCGGAGAGCGTTCTGGTGGTCGAGGTGGCTCAACATCTTGGCGAGGATGTGGTTCGGTGTGTGTCGATGGGCCCAACGGAGGGACTCGTCAGGGGCACGACCGTGCACGACACCGGTGGCCCCATCACGGTGCCTGTTGGCCCGAAGACGCTGGGCCGCCTGATGAATGTGGTTGGCCAGCCGGTGGATGGCTTGGGACCGATCGATTCGGACAAGCGGTATTCTATTCATAGGTCTGCGCCTCTGTTCACGGATCAGGAGACGAGGTCAGAGATGTTCGAGACGGGGATCAAGGTCATCGATCTTCTCGAGCCTTACTGCAAGGGCGGCAAGACGGGTCTTTTTGGTGGTGCAGGCGTCGGTAAGACCGTTCTGATTCAGGAGCTTATCCACAATATAGCACTGGTTCACGGCGGGTATTCGGTGTTCTCAGGCGTTGGGGAGCGCACAAGGGAGGGTAACGACCTGTGGCTTGAGATGAAGGAGTCCGGGGTCCTGGACAAGACCTCGCTGGTTTATGGCCAGATGACGGAGCCCCCTGGCGCAAGGTTCAGGGTCGGCCTAGCTGGGCTGACCGTCGCTGAGTATTTCCGCGATGAGGAAGGTCAGGATGTTCTGTTGTTTATCGATAACATCTTCCGCTTCACCCAGGCGGGTTCAGAGGTCTCGGCGCTTTTGGGCCGTATGCCGTCGGCAGTTGGTTATCAGCCGACGCTTGCGACCGAGATGGGTGAGCTTCAGGAGCGCATCACATCGACCAAAAAAGGCTCAATCACCTCTGTGCAGGCGATATATGTTCCTGCTGACGACTACACTGACCCTGCTCCGGCGACCACTTTTGCGCATCTCGACGCAACGACCGCGCTTGACAGAGGGATCGTTGAGCTTGGCATCTATCCTGCCGTTGATCCCCTTGCCTCGACCTCGCGGATACTCGATGTGAGGGTCGTTGGCGAGGACCACTACAACACCGCACGGGAGGTTCAGCTCATTCTCCAGCGCTACAAGGACCTGCAAGACATCATCGCTATCTTGGGCATTGACGAGCTTTCAGAAGAGGATAAGTTGACGGTTTCGAGGGCGAGAAAGATACAGCGGTTCCTCTCGCAGCCCATGTTCGTGGCCGAGCAGTTTACGGGCTTGAAGGGCAAATATGTCAAGATTGCGGACACGATCAAGGGTTTCAAGGAGATTATGGCGGGCAAATATGACAACGTGCCTGAGCAGGCGTTCTATATGGTGGGCACGATAGAAGATGTGGTTGAGAAGGCGAAGACTCTCTAGACAGCATGGGATTGAGCGTGAGTGCACGGGCGGCTATTGGCGAGGTGCGAGGGCGTCATGGGGCGACAGCTTTCTGGGGATTGCCGAAAATGACTGGATTGTGTGGGACAAGGGAGTAGTAATTGCAGGAGAATGACAACAGGTTCTCGCTGGACCTAGTTACGCCAACGGCGCACCTTGTTTTCGAGCAAGTTGATGAGGTCAGCATACCGGGCTCGGAGGGCGATTTCGACGTGCTATTCGAGCACACGCCTTTCCTGACGACAATCAGGCCGGGCGTTTTGTCCTACAAAGTTGGCAAAGAGGCCCATTATTTCGCAGTCAGTGCGGGATTTGCCGAGGTCATTCCAGGCAGGGTCATAGTCCTCGCCCGAACGGCAGAAAACGCCGAGTCGGTTTCCGAGCAGCGCGTGAAAGATGCACTTGGGAAAGCCCAAAACAGGCTTGAGAAGGCCAGTAAGGGCGATAGCGATATCGATGTCGAGCGTGCTGAGGTGGCTCTCTTGAGAGCGACCGCGAGGCTTAAAGCGTTTGCGCTCAGCTCGAAGAGTCGCTAGAGATTCTGTTCAGCTTTTGTCTTTGATCGATCATTTGACAGAGCGCAATTGTGTGCCGCGCCCTCGATCGAGCTTCTGTGATTAGTAGCCTCGGACAGGAAAGACCGTTCCGGCTTTTGCCTGTGAGGTGCAGTTTAGGTATTTGACGAGACAGTGATAAAATGCGCCAGCGCAAACGAGGGCGCTGCGCGGTCTGTTGGTGTGATTGGCGGCCGGTTGGTGATAACGATAGAGGATAGGAATGAAAGGCAAGTTTGAGGAGATTTTAAGCAAGCTCTCCCAGGCGTTCGGCCCCTCTGGTTTTGAGGGCGAGGTCCGGGGTATCATCAGGGATGAGTTGGGGTCGTTTTGCACTGTCAGCCACGATCTCGTCGGCAGCGTCATCTGCCGCAAGATAGGGGCATCCGATTCGCCCAAGATAATGCTCGCCGCACACATGGACGAGGTTGGGTTCATCGTGCAGTCGCTTCGGGCCGATGGCTGTGCGAGCTTCGTCACGCTGGGCAGCTGGCGAGTGAGCGAGCTGCCGGGCACTGTGGTGACTCTCAAGTCCGATTCTGGTCCTGTTCGTGGCGTGATCGGCTCAGTGCCCGTTCACTTCACGAGGCATAAGCAGCCTGCTGCCTCGTCCTGGACGCTGGAGGACCTGTTCGTTGATTTCGGTGCAAGGGACAGGGAGGACGCCGCTCGATTCGGTGTCAAGGTGGGCACGCCGTTTGTGCCGGAGACATCTTTTGCGCGGCTTGAGCCGGGCGAGCGATTTCTCGGCAAGGCCTGGGATGACCGGGCCGGCTGTGCTGTTATGGTTGAGTCGCTTAAGAAACTGCGGGACGAAGCTCATCCCAATACGGTGTTTGGCGTTGGGACTGTGCAGGAGGAGGTCGGCTCGAAAGGCGCCGTTGTCGCGGCGAACATTGTCAAGCCTGATATTAGCATCGTTCTCGAGGGTTCACCTGCCAACGATACAGTCGAGGGTGAGGGCGTGGCGACCATAAGGGTCGGGGACGGCCCCCAGATTCGCTTTTATGACCCCTCAATGCTCCCGAACCGGTCGCTGGTTGAGCTTTTAATTAAGACAGCTGAGGTGCATGGCATTCCGCACCAGGTTGTGGTTCGCGGCACGGGCGGAACAGATGGCCGGCAGATACAGCTCGAAGGGCCGGGCGTCCCCTGTGCTGTTCTGAGCGTAGTGTGCAGATATGCCCACTCGCCGGCCGGTCTGATCAGTGAAAAGGACTTCGAGAACACTGTCGAGCTGCTATACTGGTTTTTGAAGGAGTATGATGATAAGCGGCACAGGGAAGTTACCTCGTTTTGACGGCTTTTCGAGAGTCGTTTTTGGAGGGTTATGATGTATATCGAGCGCCTCAAGATGGCGGCCGTGATATGTGCGATTGTTTGGGTAGTAGGCTTCTCTGACGGTTTTGCGTCGATGATTCCACCAGATAAGGTGCAGTTGGAGCGGCTACCCAGCGGCCTCACAATTGCAGTGGCGGAGGACCATTCCGCGCCCGTGGTTGCTGTTAGGGTCGTTGTTCGTGCGGGCTCTATCTATGAGCAAGAGTACTCGGGCAGCGGCATTTCGCACTTCGTCGAGCACGTCGAGAGCGATGGCACCGCGAGGATGACCAAGAAGCAGATCGAAAAGGTTTCGGATGAGTTTGGAGGCCTGATCAACGCATACACCACCAGCGACCACACGTGCTACCACGCCGTCGCCCCATCTCGCTATTTCGACAAGGTTCTGTTTCTTCTCTCCCACTGCTACACCGAGGCGACGTTCCCAGAAAAGGAAGTTGAGACGCAGCGTGGCATTATTGAGAGCGAGATAGCCAAAGACCTCGACGAGCCTATGCGAGTTTTGTGGCGGCAGCTGATGACCACAATGTTTAAGAAACATCCCATCCGCTATGCAACCATCGGCACGAATGAGCTTCTCTCGCAGCTTAGGCGGGATGATCTCTTCAGATACTATCGTCGGATGTATGTGCCGGAGAACACCATCGTGGTTGTCGTTGGAGACGTGAAGCAGCAGGAGGCGCTGTCGAAGGTGAAAAAAGCCTTCCAGCACTTTTCGGCTCGGCCTTTTGCGCCGATTGTTCTCCCATCCGAGCCGCGCCAGCTTCAGATGCGCAAGTCGGTTGTCGAGATGGACGTGCGCCTCGCCTACCTGATGCTGGGTTACAGGACAGTCCCGCTTCAGCATCCCGATCTCTATGCGCTCGACGTGCTCGCTGCGATTCTTGGGAACGGAAGGAGCGCGCGGCTGGTGCAGAGCATCAAGCATAAGCAGTGCTTGGTTCAGGACATAACAGTTACGTCGTGGACGCCGCACTTCGGGATAGGTGGGTTCTTCATACGAGCCGCGCTTCCTTATGACAACATCGATAAGACAGTGGCCGCTGTGCACGAGCAGCTGGAGGCGCTCAAGAAGGCTCCCGTGCCCGAGTCCGAGCTCAACAAGGCCAAAAAACTGATAAAAAGCGATTATCTGCTTGGCGTTGAGACCATGGAGCAAAAGGCGAGACTTCTGGCATCGGACATCCTTGCCGCCAGTGAGGTAGGCTTCAGCTATGGGTATCTGGATGGGATCGCGGCCGTGTCCGCGGACCAGATCATGGCTGTCGCTCAGAAGTATCTGAACCAGAACCAGCTCAGTGTTGTCGCGGTTGCGCCCAAGGGTAAAGGCGAGTCCGGGGCCAAGCCCGAGAGCAAGAAGAAGGCAAAAGAACACCGCATCGGGATGTCCACACTTCCTAACGGGCTCCGGCTGTTGACGCTGGAGGGGGAGACAACCTCTACTGTCTCGATCGACGCCTATTTTCTCGGTGGAACGAGATATGAGACGCCTGAAACCAATGGAGTCGCGGGCCTCATGGCGCAGCTTTTGCTCCGGGGCACGAAGTCGAGGACAGCGGACGAGCTCGCCCTTGCCATCGATGCTTTGGGTGGAAAGGTCTCCGCATCATCCGACATGAACACGTTCCACGTCTCGCTTGAGATCCTTCAGGATGACCTGGAGGAGGCGCTTGGGATTGTGGCAGACATCATTCTGCATCCCAGATTCGACGAGGATGAGTTCAAGCGCCAGCAGAAGAACGCCTTGGCCATAATCGAGCGTCGGGCCGACTACTGGTTCGTCAAGCCTAGCGAGGTGATGCTCTCCAATCTCTATCGCGCTCATCCCTATGGGAGGAGCAAGTATGGCACGCTAAAGAGCGTTGCGAAGCTTACCGTAGATGACGTTTGGGATTACTACGAGGCCTATGTGAAACCCGACAACCTGGTCTTGTCGGTATTTGGTGTGGCCAGCAACGAATATGCGAGCTCGCTCGTCAAGAAGTTTCTTGCCGAGTTTTCAGGCAGCACGATTCGGCCCAAGATAGCGCTTGACCCGCCGCTTCCCGAGAACGTGGAGGTCGCTGAGATGACGGGGTGGAAACAGGCGGTGGTGTTTTACGGCTTCAGGTCCTGTGCGGTCTCCGACGACGACAAATACGCTCTTGACGTGCTGGATGCAGTTCTCTCCGGGGCGTATTCCCCTGGCGGGAGGCTGCACGCTAGGCTTCGGAATGCCAAGCTGGTCTATCTCGTGCACGCATACAACCGGCTCGGGGTGGATCCGGGCTGGTTCTCGGTTTACGCCTCGTGTCTGCCCAAGAACCTCAAACATGTGCAGAAGGCAATTGCGGAGGAGATAATCAGAACCGTCAAAGAGGCCGTTGGCGACGAGGAGCTCAGGATAGCGAAGGGGATGTGCATCGCCGACGAGGAAGTGCACCGCCTACAGACCCCATCGCAGCAGGCCGCGGCAGCTTGCCTGGGCGAGCTTTACGGGCTTGGTTACGATTCGTTCCTCGGGTATGGGGAGAAGATCGATGCCGTTACGGCGTCGGATGTTCTATCGGTGGCGAGGAAGTATCTCACTCACTATGTTCAAGTAACGGGCATCCCAGGTTCTGATTCACGGAAACATTAGAGCTTATGATTTGCATTTATAGATGGTTTAGCATTCTCGTCTTTGGCGCTTCTGATGGGCGTTTAGCGCGAGCAATTAACTGGAGGATTACTCTGTGACCGCGAGCAACGAGAACCTCGCTTCGATAATATCGGCCTTCGAGAAGCTGCGCATACTTGTCGTTGGGGACCTTATGGCGGATAAGTATGTTTATGGGAACGCCGAACGGCTGTCGCCAGAGGCTGCGGTTCCAGTTGTCAAAGTCAAGAAGGAGGAGTATCGGCTTGGCGGGGCGGCGAACGTTGCAAACAACGCCAAGCAGCTCGGCGCCACAGTCTTGCTGTGCGGTGTGGTGGGCTACGATGACGCGGCTCACATGTTTAGGAAGGCGGTTAGAGAGGCCGGGATAGAGTCGGGTGGGATATTTCCGTCCTCAGACCGTTCAACCACCCTTAAGGTCCGCATTGTTGCCTTGCCTTACAACCAACAGATTGTGCGCTATGACTACGAGAGCAGGAGGCAGCTGACCGAGAACGAGACGCCAACTGTCAAGCGGTATATCGAGTCCAACATCGACCAAATAGATGCGATTCTTATCTCCGATTATGACAAAGGTATGCTCGTGGGCGACGCCCTACCACGGTTCATTATTGAGCTTGCCCGCCGCAAGAACGTCCCCACGATCGTCCACTCTAAGCAGCGGCGGTTTAGCCTTTTTGCCAACGCCACAGCAATGATTCTCAGCTATTACGATGCGCAGGATTTCGTCCACGTCGTTAGCGGGAACTTCTTCACGAGCATGACCGCGATTTGTGAGCAGCTCGTGAAGACCCTTGACTGCGACGCTGCCCTGGTGATGAGGGAGGACCAGGAGCTCGCGCTGTGCACCAGAGATGGTGTCCAGAAGACGCTTCAGGTCGGCATGGAGAACAAGTTCAACCCAGCGGGAGCGCAGGATACTGTCTGTAGCACGTTCGCGCTGGCGCTGGCCGCGGGGGCGAGCGCTGAGAACGCAGCCATCCTGGCGAGCCGCGCGATGAAGGTCGTTCTGTCCAAAGAGGGGACCGGCACGATAACGATAGGGGAGCTACACGAGTAACTCCGCATGAACCGCGTGGGTTCAGCTCTGACTCAGGAATACGTGACCGTGATGGTGTGTCGGCCCCGCGGCAGCGCAACCTCTGTTACCCCGCCCGCCGGAAGCAACGAAGCATCGGCCGGGGCGCCATCTAGCCTCAACTCACTGAAACCGAGATCGCCGTGCGTCGAGGGTAGGTGCAGGCAAAGACCTTCGTCGTCGGCAAAGACCCTGATGTTCAGCATATTCCCGGCAAACGTTGATGATACCTCACATCGCTCGCGACTCGCTCTGAAAGCATGAAGCTCTGCTAGGGTTGTCGCCCACACCTGGTCTCGTTCTGCTGTCTTTAGCGCCTCCTCAAAGAGCTTCCGCAGTCGCCCGCGCTTCGTGCACTCCCAGGGATGGAGAAGGATGACGAGGCCCGAGTGCCAGCTTCTGATGTTCAGCTCGATGAGTGAGGCCATGAATGCGACGTCGGCCCCAGCCAGGTCATCCTCGATCTGGTAGGGCACCTCGAGCAGGGATATCGGCGCCCCGTCCGGTGACAGTGGTCTATATCCGTAGCCCGTGGCGAAGATGTAGCCTTTGGCCGCAGAGACGGCGCCTTGGGATGAATCGGTATTCAGGCCAGCCCCCGCAAGGGTCGCGAACGTTGTGCCCGGGTGAGGGTCCCAACTGAGCCAGTGGATTCGGCCGGACACTATTTGGCGAGTGGGCAAATGCGTTTTCAGAATATCAAGAGCACATTCCGGGGAGGCATATCGGTTTACATGAACACCTTTGCGGTCGAAGTGTCCGCGGAATCTGTTCCAATGGAAGCCTACTTCCGCAGTTGCCGCCTCGAGAAGCTCGCGCTGATAACTTCGACGCTTGCAGTCTGGAAGTAGGAAGACCGTCTGGGCCACGCCGCGCTCGTTGCCCTCTTTGACGATGGCCGCAAGCTCCTTTGAGGCGTAATCCTCATCGTGCGTTATTGCTATAAATGCTCTCTTGCCGGCCGGGAGGCGTGAAACCGGCCCAAAGGGGTGTAACTTTGCGGCGAGGCGAAAGAGCGCGTCTGCAATGACCTCTTGCAGAGGAGGTATGGGCTCGGGGCGTCGGAAGTCAGACAGCCTCGGTATCAGATGCGCCGGCTTCGGCCAGCCGCACCCGTGGCGAACTGACGCTAACGTCCGCGCCAGCCAGCGGCGTGGATAGATACCCTGCTTGAGGTGGACAAGGGCCGTCGCGAGATCGAAGAGAATGCCTATTAGGTGACCCTCTCCCTGGGCGCCTTGAACGATGCAGGGACGCCCGCAGGAGCTGGCCAGGGTGCTCATACACTCGCCAGAAGCACCCAGACGGGTGTGCACTTCCGATAAGCTCCCATAGAATGGCCTTGCCGCCACCCCTGCCCGGGTCGAGCGGTCAGGCACGAGCTCCGACGCGAGGTGATCGAGCCAAATCGGGCCCTCGCTAATCTTCACGAGGTCAACCTCGAACGCTTCTCTCACAACAGCCGACATTCCCTCCGCGACGATCACGCCGCCCCCACGCATAAACGCTAGGAGCTGCTCTGTCAGCTCGCCGTCGAGGTTGGTCGAGGCGCTCTTTGTTAGGACGATAACGACCGTTGTGTTAAAATCCTCAGGGCAGACCTCAGATACATCGATTATGCTGTGTGGTCCAACCGCAGCGGCCACGATATTTTCCCACTCGAAGGACCAGTCGCGCTTCAGTGGGTCCGGGTGGGTGCTGGCTCGCCGGACCGCATCAACAGAGACAAGTATCGTAACATCGGATGGGTGCCTATGTGTGGGGTAAGCTGCTAGGGTATGAATCGGACGGGTGCTGAACCTGGGCGGCTTTAGGATCGAGAGAATGAGGATGCCGAGGATGACTGCGGCCCCAGTGAGCGTCAGAAAAACACCTGGCGGACGTAAGGGATTGGGTGAGCGGAGAATCGCAATCAGCCCGTAGGCGGCCGCAAGGATGCAGACTGCGAGCGTGCAGTTGAGGAAGGTCTTTACCGTTTGCACGCGCCGGTGCCTCTGGGGCGAGAAGGTCTGGACGAGAAATCGCCGATCTTCAGGAACTTGAAGAAAAAGAGCCTGATCAGCTCCAGCAGGGTGATCGCGATGTTGAGAAGCTTGTCGCCTTTGGATTGGCCGGCTATGCGAGGCAGGTATTGGACGCGGACCTCGCGGAATCGACAGCCGAGGTATTTCGCCTTGACGATCACCTCTGCGTCCACGCCTATGTTCTTGGACTCGATCTGGAACCTGTGTATCATCGATCGGCGCATGAGCTTGACCCAGTTGACATCCCGCAGCGTAACGCCAAAGAGAACGGCCATCGTGGCCCGAAGAAGGAGTGTGTTCATCCTCCTGAAAAGTGGGTCGCCTCGGTCGGAACGATAGCCGACTATGATGTCCGCCTCGTCCGTATATGGGAGGTACTTCTGGATGTCCTGTGGATCGAATTGCCTGTCGGCTGGGATGATCATCACCCAGGGATAGCAGGCATGCTTCAGGCCAGTCTGTTGGCCACCCCCATAGCCGACGTTGAAGGGATGGTGGATAACACGGACGCGCTCGTTCCGGGCCGCAAGTCGCTCCGCTACCTCACCCGTCCGGTCACGGCTGCCGTCATTGATGATCAAGACCTCGTATTCGTCAAGGAACTCCTCCGCCGACTGGATAATGTCGCAAACCGCTCCCTCAAGGTTAAGCTCCTCGTTGAACGCGGGGACAATCAGCGAGACCTGCTTGCTGTGCAGCTCAGCTCTCCTTCAAAGTGCCAACCGGCTCAGACCGCCACAGGATTGCCCGACATCCCAATCGACTTCGTGACAGCCTCGATAACGCGCACGACATTTAGGCCCTCAACTCCGTCTGACAACGGCCTCTTCCTTTTGAGAACGCAGTCGATGAAGTGAGCGCACTCGGCCAGCAATGGTTCCTTGACCTCGATATTGGGGATGGTGATGTCGCCGCTTCTAAGAGACAGCTGGAAGTCGCCGTAACTGTCGTAAGCAGGCTCCTTCATGACGCCTTTGTCGAAGAGCTTGATCTTCTCCAGCGTGCTTACGTCGTCTAAAACCGCCATCTTTTTGCTGCCGATAATGGTGGTCTCCCGCATTTTGCGTGGATACAGCCAGCTGACGTGGACGTTCGCCGCGACGTCATCCGGGTATCTCATCGAGATAAAGGCCATGTCCTGAACCCCGTCCGACAGATAGGACGAGCCCGTCGCTGAGACCTCGATCGGCTGCGCCCCGACAAGATATGAGATAGTCGATATGTCATGCGGTGCAAGGTCCCAGATGGCGTTGACGTCTTTTCGGATCGGCCCGAGGTTCGTCCTGGCCGCGTGGATGTAGTATATTTTTCCTAAAACTCCATCGCTCATGTAGCCCTTCAGGACGGACACCGCCCTGTTGAACAGGAACACGTGTCCCACCATGAGGATGCGCTCTTTCTTGGCGGCGATCTCGACAAGCCTCTCGCACTTCTCGAGGCTTGTCGCCAGAGGCTTCTCAACTAGGATATCCTTGCCAGCCTCGAGCGCATCACTGGCTATCTTGAAGTGACTCACAGCCTCGGTGGCGATGCAGACCGCGTCGGTCCTCTCGAGCAAGTCTCGATAGTCGGTCGTGATGGCAGCGCCAGGGTGCCGCCTCCGAAGCGACTCGAGCCTCTCCGGGGACAGATCGCATAGCCCCGCGAGCTTCACTCCTTCTAGTGTTCCGAAAGCCCTTACATAGTTCTTGCCCCAACTCCCGCACCCAATGATCCCTAATCGAAGCACCTCACTCACACCTCGTCACGCTTTTTCTTCTGCAAATACCGCTCCTGCTCACTGAATATGCAGCCACAATACTGCTGCCTATATAGACCCATCCGTTTCGACTCCAATATCCCCTCCTTCCAACCCACACGGAAGTCGAAATAGACGAACTCCACCCCATACTCATCCGCCAGTCGCCCACCCAACTTCACAATATCATCGTGCCTCTGATACTTGCTATAAAGAAGGGTTGTCGTGAATCGCTCGAGCTTTCTCTCACCGCAAACCCTTGCCGTCTCTCGCAGCCGCATCTCGTAGCAGATAGGGCATCTCGGCTCCCTACCAAACACCGCCGCTAGAAACTCGTCAAGCCCATACCTGTCATCGAGCAAAACCTCCGCACCCGTCTCGAATCCAAACACCTTCATCGCATCGAGCCGCCGCACAAACTCTGTGTAGGGATGGATGTTCGGATTGTAGAAGAGACAAGTGGCTGAATACCCCTGATCAGCGAGCCGCTCGAACGGATAGACCGTGCACGGCGCACAGCATGAATGCAGCAGGATCGGTTTCTCGGCGGCCATGTCAGCGTCAGAAGATGAACTTCTGCCCAAGTTCTGCCCGCGGCATTGCCTTCTCAGTGTGGAAGTAATTGAACGCCAGCTTCGTCGCCACCCTGCCCCGAGGTGTCCGCTTCAGGAAACCGATCTGCATCAAAAATGGCTCATAGACGTCCTCGATCGTGTCCCTCTCCTCGCTAAGCGAAGCGGCAAGCGTCTCGACTCCGACCGGCCCGCCGTCGAACTTCTCTATGATCGTCCTCATGAAGCTCCTGTCCATCTTGTCCAAGCCTTTCTCGTCAACCTCAAGTAGATGAAGCGCCTCGCACGCCACGCTCTTTGTTACAGTCTTTGCCCTGTGCACCTGAGCAAAGTCTCGAACTCGCTTCAGCAGCCGGTTCGCGACCCGCGGCGTCCCCCGGCACCGCTTGGCGATCTCGGCCGCCCCCTCGTCATCGACCTTGACGTCTAGTATGCTCGCCGATCGCCGGACAATGCTCAACAGGTCCGCCTCGCCATAGTAGTCGAGCCGCTCTCGTATCCCAAACCTATCCCGAAGTGCGGCAGAGATGAGGCCCGACCGCGTCGTCGCCCCGACCAATGTGAACTTCGGCAGGTCGAGCCGTATCGTCCTCGCGCTCGGCCCCTGGCCGATGATGATGTCCAGGTGGAAGTCCTCGAGCGCGGGGTAGAAGAACTCCTCAACCACACGATTGAGACGATGTATCTCATCTATGAATAAAATATCCTTTTCAGCAAGATTAGTGAGTATCGACGCGATATCGCCGCTCCTCTCAAGAGCTGGCCCTGTTGTCGTTATCACCGAGACACCCATCTCCTTCGCCAGAATGTGGGCAAGCGTCGTCTTGCCGAGCCCAGGCGGGCCTGCAATAAGAACATGGTCGAGCGCTTCGTCTCGCATTCTGGCCGCCTCGACACTCATCAACAGCCGTTTCTTGGTGTTCTCCTGACCCACGAAGGTGGCGAACCTCTCAGGCCGAATGGTCAGCTCTAAAAGCTGCTCATCCTCCTGCCGGTTCCCGTCAACAACCCGCGTTGTCACCTGTGCATTCTCCAATACAAACGTCCTTTCCGGCGGTCAATATAAGGTTGACCGCGCCACGTGTCAAATGAGGCGCCGACAGCGGGGTTCTACCTGGTCCGCCTAACGTGGTTGCGGTATTGGCTGTCCCCAAGAGGCGCGCTTATATCGCCCGGCGCAAGCAGTATTGGGGATGCCAGGCCAGTCTGAGTCAATACCAGCGGGTCTTCAGGAAGACCTTGAGCGTGTGCAGGTATTCGCGGACTGTGATGCTGTATGGGAATATGCGGTGGCGTATGCAGTAGCCGCGCCATAGCTTGTCGATAAGCGTTGATATGTGCTCAACGGGGAGCCGGACGAGAACGCGCACCAGCGGATAGAGGAAGCGGAACTCAACGACAATCGCAAATAGCGTCCTGAGTCGCTCTATCTTGCGCTTGCCTGGGATGTTCAGCATTGAGCGGTCGAAAAATGAGGCGGGATAATCTAGCTCGCCTTGGTCGAGGTACCCATGCTTTTTTGCGTAATCGCATATCCACGTCTTGGGGTAAGCCTGAAGGAGCGTCGCATAGGCGTAAGACGGCTTGTGCTTCATGCTGAACCTCAGTGTGGCCAGGTCGGTGTCCAGCGAGCTGCCCGGCGTGCCGAGTATATTCTGTGTGACGAGCCTGATACCGCTTTTCTTGACTATTGTGCAAGCTCTGTCGAGCTCCTCAAAGGAGAGGTTACGCCTCAGTATGTCGTTGCGAACGTGGTCGTCTATGCACTCAATCGCCATCTTGATGCTGATGCAGCCGGCTTCGTGTAGGGCGCCAGCGATCTCTTCAGTGACCAGATTCGCCCTAAAATGGCAGTGGAACGGAATGCCGACGCGGTCCTTATATTGTTTTGAGAACTCCAGTACCCAGTCCCGGGAGAGGATGAACGTGTCGTCCTGAAATAGGATTATCTCAGGCTTGTAACGCTGCTTGAGCTCGAGCGACTCTTGAATGACGTTCTCCACGCTGCGGGACCTGACGGCCTTGCCCTTGCCGGCATAGAGCTCTCGGTAGGCGTGGTTGAAGCAGTAGCTGCAATCGTAGGGGCAGCCTCGACTTGCCATCATGAACATAGTCTTGATCTGATGTTTGCCTGCATAGTGGCAGAATATCTCCCTGTCGGGGAATGGGATGCTGTCGAGGTCTGCCACAAGCGGGCGGACGGGATTCTTATGGATCGTCCCGTCGTGTTTGACCCAGAAGTTCGCAACGTCTGTCGGGAACTTACCATCATCGAGCGCCTCGACAAACTCAGCAATGGCGAACTCGCCCTCGCCGAGGCAGACCGCATCGACGCCCGGCTGCTCGATCATCTCCGGGAAGAAAGTGGGATGTGCTCCCCCGAAGACTGACAGGACCTTGTAGCGTTTCTTGAGCTCGAGGTTGATGTCGAAGAACCGCTGCTCATAGCCGGTGGAGAGGCTGTAGCCAAGCATCTCGGGCCTGAATGCCTCGACCACGTCGAAGAGGTCGCCCTGCGTGATTGCTGCGAGCCGCGTCTCGTGTCCCGCGCGCTTCAGGACGCTTGATAGGTAAGTAACGCCTAGCGGCTCCATGACGATGTCATGGATGATGAACATTATGCGCATCTATGCAGCGTCCTTCCGTTCGACTTGTGCTCTTGGGCATAGCTCCAAGACAGCCAGCTCAGGAGCACATCTGAACCTGAACGGCGCATATCGAACGATGCCGATGCCTTTTGTTATGAAGATGAACATGTCGCCAGCGTTGAACAGCCCTGCCGAAAATCTTTTGAAGACCCTAGACCGTGAGACGAAGGACCCGACCCCCGGAAGACACATTTGGCCTCCATGTGTGTGCCCCGCCAGAACGAGATCGACTTTTCTATCGAGTATGTAAGAGACCACATCCGGGGAGTGCGTCAAGAAAAGAACCGTGTCGCTCACAAGCACGCCCTCGAAGCTCGACTGAATGCAGTGGCGCCCGCTGATAAAGTCGTCGATCCCGATGATGACGAGCCTCTCGTCTCCTCGCTCGATGACGTGCTTCTGGTTGCGCAGAACACGGGCCTCGAACTGATTCAGGGCGGCGACGAGCTGAGTCGTATCGTTCTTCTGATTCACGATGTATCTTTCAAGGAACAGGTTGCTTAGCGGGTAGTGGTTATAGTCATGGTTGCCGAGTATGGCGAGCGTTCCGTTCTTTGGGCCGATGCGATCGAGGTTGCGCATGATCTCTTCAAGGAGCGGCAGACCCGTATCGGTCTCGATCATGTCCCCGGTTATGCAGATCAGGTCTATGCTCTCTCGACTAAGCTGCTGGGCCGCCCGGGCTATTGCTTTAATGATCTTGGGGTTAGTGTTTTCTCGCAAATGAAAATCGGACAGATGCAAAACCTTGAAGCCTGAAAATCGCGAGTCGGGCTTGAGAATCTCAACCCGCGTTCGTGAGACCGTCGGTGAAAACGGCTCCACCCAATAAGCGTATGCCGCGATCGCGGCCCCGATTGCTACTACAATGCTAATTACAATAGTTATCATATTTGTGTCTCCGAGCGAACGAGGCTATGGGTTCGAGGTTGAAAGGTCAAGGTTGGAACGTGGGCCAGCAACTGATTTGGGGCGAGGCGCAGTGTTGGGCTTCGGCCCTCGGGTGGCTCTTGACAACAAGGAGGGAACTGGGCAATCTTCGATATGGATGTTGGTTTGAACTCGTCATTCAACTGAAGCGGAGGATAGGTTTATGTGGGCCTACTTGTGGGAAGGGCTTGTCAATATCTGCTCAACTGTAATTTATTGCATTCTGGGCTTCGCCATGCTCGGTGTGGGTTACAAGATATTTGAGTTCATCACGCCCTACGACTTCGACAGACAGATTACCGAAGACAAGAACGTGCCGCTGGGGATCATAGCTGCCAGCGTCATCATTGGTGTTGCGCTGATAGTGATCTTTGTTCTTGCCAAATACGTTGCGCGGGCCTGGTAAGGGAGGTATAGGCCGGCCTTTCTTGCGGATTCGCTCGCTGCGGAGTAGCTGCGCATAACAGTCGCGCGTGCGTTCGTAAGGCGGAGGCTTTGAATGCCAGCAGAAGGTGGAAAGAAGCAGAAGCCAGAGATGGCCTGGTCAACGTTGCCGTTCGTCGAAAGGCCTCTGACCTCGCTTGTGGTCCTGCTGTTCATCGCGCTTATTCTTACCGGCATTTATTTTTGGTTTCACAGCTATTACTGGGTAGTCCTCGCTGGTATAACGCTGTTTATGTCGCTCTCGGCCTACTTCGTTCCCACACACTACGAGCTCTACGACGACCACATGGTTATCAAGCGGTTTCTGACCACGCAGAACAAGAAGTGGGCCGAGTTCAAGCGGCTCTATTCAGATAGAAACGGCGCATTCCTCTCACCGTTCGACTCTCCGAACCGCCTTGAGAACTTCCGCGGCGTATTCTTGAGAATCCCTCACAATAGGGTGGAGACCTTCCGCTTTCTTCAGAGCAAGGTCCCTTTGGGCGCAGCGGACAAGACAGTCGAGGCGAGCTCAGGTGATAAGGCCTAATAGGTTGATGCCGGACGACCGCTACGTCAGCTCGTAAAAGTGGTCTTGTGCTGGCGAGACGGATGCTCAGATCGCCTTGCGGGAGCCTACGTGGCAGCCGCTGCGTGTCTTGCGATGATGTCTTTTTGCGTCGGTCGTCCCAGAAAGAGACGTCCGGCGTTGATGTGCTACTGCAGATAGGGCCAGAAGGATGCCGGGAGAGATAGTCAACAAAGGATACGTCGTCGAGCTTGAGGGGCCAATGGCGAGGGTTAGAACAGTTCGGTCCGAGGCGTGCGCCATGTGTGCTGCAAAGGGACTATGCCACCCATTCGGGCAGAAGACGACCGAATTGCTCGCCAAGAACACGATCGGGGCGAGGCCGGGCCAGGAGGTTCAGCTTGTCATGAGACCATCGTCGCTCCTTACCGCCTCGTTCCTTCTGTATCTAGTGCCGCTTGGGTTTGTCATCGGCTCAGCGGTTGGCGGGCATTTCTTGGCCGAGGCGACCGGCTGGTTTTCGCCGGAGATAGGCTTGCTCTTGTGCGTTGCCTTGGGCCTTTGTGCATCTTTTTTCACGGTGAGGTTTTTTGCCCGGCGCCTCGAGAGCTCGAAGAGGTTTGAGGTACGCATGGTCCGGCTTGACGCCGCTTGCGGCCCTGACGCTGCCTGCCACCACCGTTGAGAGGACGGTTCTGCATTCTGGCGATTGTGCGCTGGGTGTCGTCAGTTCTGCGCTGTTCGGACTTGTCTGTCAGGGGTGGGGCCGGTCTGTAGCCCGGGGCTACTTTCTAGAATCGGTTAGCTCGGCTATGCAGTGATCGAGCTTGAGATGGCGGGCGAGGCTTGCCGGGTCTATAAGTGGCACAAGCCGGCCGTCGTCGAGTATGCTTTCCGACAGGAAAGGAGCTACTGGAGCTCTGTTTGGGCTCGAATCCGCTCGGATCGAAATCGCCTGCCGCTTGTCGCCGAGCCCATCAACGAGCAGCGAGAGCCGGGCAAAGCCGTGTCCCAATCTCACTACAGTTGCCCCTTCGGGGGGCTTCTCGGTCGTTGAGGCAACTATTGCTGGCCCGCCATTTGCGCCAGTGCGGAATGTAACGTAGGGGGACTTGCGCTCGCTCTTAGGGAACGGCTCAGGCCAGGGCACATCTGACCCCACAACATCGAGGACGAGAGAGAGTGGAACACCCAGAACCTGGTCCGCTACGTGAAGCTCACAGACGGTGATGTTGCTGCGGGATGTTGGGAATCTCAGCCGGAACGACGTAAGAGCATCATCCTCAAACATAGCATCTGCCACGCCGAAATTGGCCAGCAGTATCTTCTCAAGGTGCCGAAGGATGGCGTCCAAGGGGGAGTTGCGAAGCGGTGCTTTGCATTTATTGCCTGTGATCAAGACCGTGACCATGTGATCAGCCTCTTGGCCAGAAACGGTGATCTCAGCAGCCCCGCTGGGGACGGTCTGGCCAGCCATTGGCATGAAGCTCACACAAAGATCGATGATTGGGTCGGAGATGATGTCCAGAAACTCGGCATCGATCTGGGTTCCCAGCAGTTGGACCTGTACGGAGCAAACGATGCCTCGCTGTCTTGCGGTTTCCCTGATCGCTCTGGGGATATCCTCCATCAGGCTGCTCAGCGGTTTTGACCGAAGCTCGCTCATGGCGTTTCGCAGCCCTCCAACGTGACGAATGAAGTCGTGGCACATGTCGCCCATCCTGTCAGGCAGCTCGGGGCTGCTGTGCATCAGCCCAGCAATGCTCTG
>DATLAJ010000010.1 GCA_035527515.1 bacterium | reverse complement strand
CCTCGAAGCCAGGCGCGATTTCTTGGATGTTCGGGACGTTGCCCATGCGTACACGCTTGCGCTCGACAAGGGGGCGCCCGGGGTGATATACAACATCTGCTCGGGCCGGGCGGTGTCGATAGGCGAAATCCTTGAGACGTTACTCTCATTGAGCGAGAAGAAGATCGAGGTCGAGGTTTCCAGGGAGCTTCTTCGGGCCAGTGACGTCTCTCTACTCGTTGGGTCGCACGACCGCTTCACGCAAGCTACCGGGTGGGTGCCGACAATCCCGCTGGATAAGACGCTAGAGGACCTTCTGATGTTCTGGCGTGGGCGCGTGGGGTAGGCATCGTTGGCGAGACCAGGGCTGCACTGCGCCAGACCTCGGGAGTCTGCAATGTAGCTGCTCTTAGCAGGCAAGGTTAGTTCATATTGCGGCTCTTGATATTGGCCTGAAGATGAGTAGCATCGGAATAGGAGGTGATTGATATGGAAATAGTGTATGCGAAACTGAAGCTGCTGAACGCCATCGATGTTGGCCTCTTCAAGCGTGGGATGCTGGAAGAGGACAAGATACGGCAGGCTGACGTCAATGCCCTTGTCGATAGCGGCGCCTCGACCATTGCCGTGCCGACACGCCTCGCGATTCGGCTCGGCCTAGACCACGTCCGGTTCACGGAGGCGGAGCTGGCGAACGCCGAGTCGGAGAAGGTGGAGGTTTCGTGGGGCCAGTCGAGATAAGGTTTGAAAACCGCGTGTGGGCGCTGAATGCGCTGGTTCTGGGAAATGAGGTCCTGCTTGGGTCGATCGCCATGGAGGACATGGACGTCCTCATCGATCCCAAACGTCAGAAGCTCATCGTCAACCCGGAAAGCCCCTATCTGCCGAAAATGTTAGTGAAGTAGGTGCGGCCAGCCTGATCGGGCGAAAGCTGCCCCTCTCAACCACTCCTTATACCCACGCCAGAGGCTTCTTTGCTTGCGCTTTCTGGCGTTTCCCCCATGAGGTCTGCAATTCCAACTCCTGAACCCTAATACAGGTGGCAGGCTACCAGACGCCCGCCTCCAACGTCCTTGAGCTGCGGCTTGGCCGTCTCGCACAGGGGGAGCGCCTCAGCACAGCGCTCGCGGAATTTGCAGCCACCCACGCGCGGCTTGTCATTGGCCGTTACCGCAGCGGAAACCACGGGCGGTCTTCGTTGAATCACTGGGACCGACGCGAGAAGCAGCTTTGTGTATGGGTGCAGTGGTTCTGAGAAGAGGTCCCGCGCGGGTGCAAGTTCAAGGATGCTGCCGAGATACATGACCGCGACCGTGTCGGCAGTCTGACCGACCATCCGCAGGTCGTGGGCGATGATGACGAACGTCAAGTGCCTGGTCGATTTAAGCCGCATCAGCAGGTTCAGAACCTTGCCCTGCACGGAGACATCCAGCGCCGAGACAGGCTCGTCCGCAACGATGAGCCTCGGCTCCACGGCAAGCGCCCTGGCGATGCCGATGCGCTGACGCTGCCCCCCGGAGAACTCGTGCGGGAACTTGTTCGCTGCATCTGGGGACAACCCCACCTGCTCCAGCAGCGCCCCCACACAGCGAGCCCGCTGCGCTCTCGTGCACAGCCGGTGAATTCGCATACCCTCGGCAATGATGCTTCCTACTCTCATCCTGGGGTCGAGCGACGCGAACGGGTCCTGGAATATCATCTGGACTGACCGTCTGAAGGCTAAGAGCTCTTTCCTGTCGAGGGAGAAGACATCCCGGCCCTCGAAGCACACCGTGCCCCCGTCTGGGTCAAGCAGCCGGGTCATAAGCATCGCCAGAGTCGTCTTGCCGGAGCCCGACTCGCCCACCACCGCAAACGTCTCCCCCTCCCGAACCGAGAATGACACGTCATCCACAGCAGTTAGCTTCCGCCTCTTGGCCCGCCCATCCTTGAGCAAGAAATGCCTGAAGAGACCCTCACCACTCAGAATCATCTTTGTCATAGAAGCCTCGGCTCAGGAGCCCTATATGAAAGCGGGATTTAATACCAGGGGAGATTATAGCAGGTGGGTGGGGATGCCGGCTACTCGATCTTGCAGGTCTTACCGAGGCCGCGCAAGCGCCTCATCGCGGAGACGTCGCGGCAGCCCGGCCGGACATCGCGCCTGGTCCCGAATCAAGTGGCTTACCTGCATGCCATAGTGTGCTGACTAGCGATCTGCTGGTTGCATCTTTTTGAGTTCATCCTCGATCTTCGAGATGCATTGCTGGATCGCCTCAAGGCACGGCTTCTGAAGGCGGTCAATCTCCGTTTGCCCTTCCCCTCCGGCCTTCCAGGCAAACAAGCTTTGTGAAGGCGGGATATAATGGTTGATTCGATGGAAGTAATCGTAGGAGGCTATTCTGCGTCTCATTTTGTATCTCATTAAACAGGCTTCTGGTCTTGAGTAGATCTAATCCGGAGGCCAGAATTGGCGGCGGGTATTCCACCTTATTGTCCCTTCTAATCGTGGGTCTAATCGTGGGATTCTCG
>DATLAJ010000009.1 GCA_035527515.1 bacterium | reverse complement strand
TCGTCATTCCCTTCCCAAAGTCCGGTCACCAAGCGGTCACTGTAACCTATGAACCAGGCATCCCTGAAGCCCTGGCCGGTGCCGGTCTTGCCCGCAGCGAAAGAACCGATATTGGCGGGGGTGCCGGTGCCGCGAGCGACGACATGCCGAAGCATGCGGTGTATGCTGACTACCTGCCCTGCAGCGATGACCTGCCATGCAGGTTTCGGATTTCTCCAATAAAGGACCTTGCCTTCGTCATTCGAGATCCCGACAATTCCGTAAGGAGAAACAAGGTAACCCCCGTTGGCGAAGGCCCCATATGCGGCCGTGAGTTCCATAAGAGTGACCTCGCTCGTGCCCAGCGCAATACTGCGATCGATTCTAAGCCTCGACGAGATGCCGAGCCGTCGGGCGACCTCGGTGACGCGCGCAGGGCCAACCGCGTCGCATAATCGGACAGTGGCGGTATTTGCCGAGCGCGCTAGTGCATCCTGTAGCGTAATCAGGCCATAATACTTTCCCCCAAAGTTCCTCGGTGTCCATTTGCCGCCCCCAAACGGGGCGTCGAGAATCTTGGAGTTCGGGGTGTAGCCACGTTCCAGAGCCGCGAGATAGACGAACGGCTTAAATGCTGATGCCGGTTGGCGGAGAGCTTGCGTGGCGCGGTCGAATTGGCTGCGGCCGTAACTCCTTCCGCCGACAAGAGCCCGCACGGCCCCATCGAAGCTCATTGACACAAGCGCCGCCTCGGTGTTCCGTCCGCCGACTGCTCGAGCGACTGCAAGCTCTGCGTAACTCTGGGTCTCGGCATCCAGTGTCACAAAGAGCCGCAAGCCCAAAGCCGGTTGCAGATCAGGTACTGCAGATGTCAGCTCCTGTTCGACCCAACGTGTGAAATAGCGAGTCTCGATCCAGATACGCTTGCTGTTTCTGTGCCTAATGCCCCTTGCAATTGCAGACGTGGCCTGCCTTTGCGTGATGAACTGCCTCCGGACCATGGCCGAGAGGACTATTTTGGCGCGGTCTCTTGCTGCTTTTGGGTGATCAAAGAGATCCCAGCGCGAAGGCGCCTTTAGCACGCCGATGAGAAGTGCTGATTCGTAAAGCCCCAATTGCCAGACATGCTTGCGAAAAAATATCAGCGAGGCCTGCTCAATTCCAACCACCGGCCGGCCGGCAATACGACCGAATTCCACTCGGTGGAGGTAGGCCGTTAGGATCTCCTTCTTTGTGAAATGATACTCAACATAGAGGGCCAAAATCGCCTCAAGACCTTTGCGGCCGAGGGTTCGTTTTGGCGACAGCAGAACGTTTTTCACGAGTTGCTGAGTGAGTGTGCTCCCTCCTTCTTCGAAACGACCTGCCTCGAAATTCTTGGTAATCGCTCTAGCTATGCCTAGGGGGTCCACACCTGGATGGAGGTAGAAACGCCGATCCTCGAAAGCGACAAGCGCCTGTTTAACAGGGTCAGGAATATCGCTTGTGGAGACAGGAGAGCCGCAAAAACAGACAGCCCTGAGACCACCCTCGGCATCTCTCTCGAATCTGACTTGGTTGAGGGTGAGCATGGGCCCAAGCTGCGAGCGAGACGGGAACGACCCGACCTCCTCTGAAAAGCTCTCATAGACCACGCCCGCAAAAAATGCGGTGGCCACCATGATGACCCACCATGCGAACCGAAGGAGACTCGTCATCGAGAACTCCTCCGCTGCTGCGCGGGGTGCACCGCCAGTGCCAAGGAGTTCGATTTGAGCAACGACGTAGGGAATAGGCCTGACACGGGGCGAACCTCCTTCTTTCAAGATCCGATCGCGCGCGAGCCATCGAGACCTTACGGCTCGATGGTTCCAGACCGCTTTTCGCGGCAGACGATCACTGTGAAAAAAGGGACGCCGACCTTTCGCCGGGCATCGCTCCGGGCCGCAACCTTGGGCGGCCAGTCCAAACAGGAGCTACAAGCTCCAATCAACTAGTAGATCTCTGGCCCCCGGACGTCAAGTGGGATTGCCGCTCCGCTACGACCGGGTGCCTTGGCCAAGCTGGTCTGCATCATTCGTGGCTGCCTTAAAATTCACGAGGCTGCGGGAGGTTCAAAAGCTCTTCAACCAAGACGAAACCGAGAGGTGAGAGGGCTTCGTTTCCTGAGGAGATCCAAGTGCCGGATCGTGCGATGCGGCTTTTTCGTTGACTAAACAACCAAGACCGACAGAGACTCTCACGCAATCTCAAGCTCAGCGGGCACAAGGATGGTGAGATCGGACAACCTGGTGGAGCTGGAGAGTCGGAGAGAGACAGCACTTAAAGTAATTCGTGCTGGCCTATTGCCATTCGTCCGGAAGGTGATGGGGGCTGACTGGATTATTAAGGCAAACGAGTCGCGAGTAAAACCAAGAAAAGGCGGAGGTACAAAACGAAATGTGCTCCGCAGCGTAGAAGAAGAGGTGTCTGGTGAACAGCTATTACAGATTATTCTCGATGACTATCATAGTTACTTTAAAGATTGCATTAAGTTTGTCGATTTTTCTGGCAGAAGACCCTACGCGCCACATCAGGTAGTAATGGATTGCATCCAGGAGATGCTTTTCCATCGAAACAATCTCTGGGCCCACGCGAAGGGTCCAGTGCCGATCCGCACTGTCGATCGATTTCTTGATAACGCCGAATTGCTCCTTAGAGCAGCAGCAATCGTTGAGCCAGCAGAACAAATTCGCGAACTACGAGAGCGCTCACATAGTACGGTCATATCCCCCGAACCTATCATGGCCCTTGAACAGGTTCGTCAACTCGTTCGGGAGTTAACGAACACCTTCTTCGGTCGCGAAGATGCGATCGTGTGGCTCGACAAGTCCCTAGCGAGCGCTGACCGCGGGGTCATCGTCGTTGCGGCGCCGGGCGGGATGGGCAAGTCAGCGCTCCTTGCCAACTGGAGTCTTAGGCAGGAGAAGAAGGGTGCCCGTATCGTGCGCCACTTCTTCAATCATCTGTTTCCTAGTACTATCCAACCGGCAGATGCGTTGCGGAGCCTGCTCCTACAATTGGCAGAGTTCGACGTGGCCTACCGCCGGGACGCAGCACACGATGAGACAAAGAAGCTCGTCGACGCTGTTGCTAGTGCTTTGATAAGCGACGCTACGCCCGAGACACCACTCATCCTAATCCTCGACGGTCTTGATGAGGCTGATCCGGATGAAGAGGGCAGGCCGATCGAGCGTTGGGCGCCACCCAGGCTTGGCCGACATGTGCATGTGGTGGTGTCCGGCCGCGCCGAGCGGGGCGAGACACCTGATTATCTCGCCCGCTGGCTCGCGGGCGGTGTGCAGTATCCGGTCAGACGGTTCGATCTCGAACCGCTGGGGATCGAAGGTGTGGTCGCATGGCTACAGGCGACCCTGCCTTCAACAAGTACGGTAGAGGCTGACCGCATCGCCGAGCATCTTAAGGCAACGACAGGCGGAATCCCGCTCTTTCTGCGTTACGTCATTGACGATCTCGCACAGAAACTGTCCCCCGGGCAATCGCCCGAGATTCTACTGATGCGGGTCGAGAATCTGCCGGCATCGTTCACTGCGTACGCAAGGGAACAGCTGCTTACTCTTCGTAGTCTGCCCCGATCCGGCACGAGAGTGTGGGAGGGCTTGGTGGAACGGCTGTTTGCACTTCTGACGATCATCAAGGGTGGAATTGGAAGTCGGGAGCTTGCACGTGTCCTCGGCGAAAAGCGGCTCGACTTCAAGCGTATCGATCCGGCGGTGAGTCGCTGGTTCGCAATCCGCACGGGAAAAGAGGAGGCTGACGTGTCTTTCCCGCACCCGCAATTGGCCCAAGAGTTTGCCAAGGCGCTAAGCGATGACCCGATGACGGTGGACCTTGTCCAGCAGATGCGTGATGAGCTGCTCGCGCACTGCCGTGAGTGGAGAGATCACAAAGGGCTGTATGCGCTTACACATTTCCCAGAACTCCTCTTGGAAGCTGGAAAGATTGCAGAATGCGCAGCGACCTTGACTTCGGTCGCCTTCCTCTCTTCGCGGCTTGAGTCGGCCAAGGCCGAGGAGTTAATTCACCAGACCGATCGCGATTTCGAGCAGCTTGGCAATGGTTCTTTGGAGGACTGGATGTACTTCTGGCACACCATCAGCCCGCGCTTGCGCCAGAATCTTGAAGGTTTCGGCAAAACAACCGCGAGTGAGTTGCTGATCCAGCTGGCGCTGGACGCCGAGCCGGGCGGAGCAGTTGCCCGAGCAGCCGAGAAGCAGCTGCGTGGGCATCGAGTCGACTGGGCACAGGTGGCTGGGTATCACGGCCAGCGCATGAGGCCATCGAACCACAACCGTGATCCTCTAGAGGGGATGAGTACTCTTCGTTTGTCGGACAACCGCATTCTATCTTGGCAGCCATTTTACCCTCTGTGGGAGGTCACCGGAGGGAGCAATGTACTCCAGCTTTGGTCTGTGACAAGTGATCCCGGACTCAAGCTCACAGGGCATGAGTTAGCAGTCTTGGGTGCGCTCGAGCTTAAAGACGGCCGTATTCTGTCTTGGAGCTATGATGGGACATTGCGTCTATGGTCTGCCAAGGATGAACCTGGTCCCGTGCTTCGGGGACACACCCACTTTGTGAATGGTGCGCTTGAGCTCGAGGATGGCCGCATCCTCTCATGGAGCTCAGATGGGACCGTTCGCCTTTGGTCTTCCGACGGCGCCAGGATCGCAGAGTTGGAACATGACAGGGACATCGACGGCGCGCTCACGCTCAGCGATGGGCGCATACTGTTA
>DATLAJ010000008.1 GCA_035527515.1 bacterium | reverse complement strand
TCATCAGAAGTGTCTCAACCTGATCGTCGAATGTGTGGCCAGTCGCTATCTCATCGGCCCCGACCCTCGATGCCGCCTCCTCGAGGAAGGCTAGTCGATGTGCCCTCGCTCGCGACTCAAGCGACCTCTCCGACAGCTCTTGCGACTCCCGCTTTGTCAAAGTCCTGATCTCAAGGGGCAGACCTAGCTCTTTTGCCATGCCTTCCACGAATCGCTGTTCCTCTGCCGATTCTTTGCCGCGCAGGTTATGGTTCAGATACGCCAGATGCAGCCTGATGCCATATCGCTCGCTCTGGAGCATCAATATGTGGACAAGGGCTGTGGAGTCTGGCCCCCCCGAGAACGCCACAAGCACCGTGTCCCCAGGGGCGAACATCGAGTAGGCCTCGATCGTCTTGATGACCGAGAGCGGAACAAGCTGCGTCTGTCGTTTCAACATGTTGTGCATAGTATCACTTATACGGAGGGTTCCGCTAAGCGCGTTTCAGTCATGGGTAGAGCGCAGCATAGCGGCTGTAAACAGACCAGGTTTATTTGTTGGTGGTTGATACTTCGACAATTGCCCGATTCCGCCCTCCATCCGACCTCGCTGATTGTAAAAGTGGATCACGTCCTGAGCCGAACCGCTCGAATTCGTTGCAATCGGCCAATAACTGTACTTCCCGCCCAATAGGTCTTGTCGCGCCACACAAGGCCGGTCGTTTTATTGCACAGCCTCTCCGATTTCTCGGGTGCTCCTAGCTGGGAGCAACATATTTGGCTAATCATGTCACCCATTCTTTCCGATAGAATCAGTAGTGAGGTTGTTGCCATTGAGACGAAGCGGCGGGATCTTCGTGATTTGGCTGTAACGGTTATCTATGCCATTTGGGAAGGGAATGACAGTAACTGATCGCGAAGGTCTGGCCAGTTTGAAGTCTCTCCCCGACGAGAAGATCAGAAGCGTTCTTATTGTCGAGACCGACCCTCTGCTGGCGGATTCAATCGCGCAAACTGTCAATCAGGCCTCTGAAACCATAAACGTCGCGACTGCCCAAACTGAGGCGCAGTGCCTAGCGCAGATCAAGGACTCCGAGTTTGACTGTGTCCTGCTTGATCTCGACCTTTTGAGCACCAACGGCAGCGAGCTGATTGCCCTGATCAAAGACAGCCGACCGCACATCCCCCTAGTCGCGATGACTTCGGAGCCAGCGCTTGCCGTTCGGGCCATCGAGGGCGGCGCGACAGGTTTCTTTCTGAAGAGCATGGACTTGGCGGCCTTGAGGCTTCTGCCTCAAAGTATGCGGAATGCTGTCGAGCTTGCGCGGATGCGAGAGTCCCTTCCAGTTCACGCCGCCAAGCTGCATGAGAGCGCAGAAGACCTCAGATGCGCGCTTGAGGATTCACCTCTTGCGATGATTGACCTTGCCCCTGGGGGGAAAGTGTTGCACGCAAACGGGGCAGCGCTTTCGCTATTGGGTTACGGCAACGACGAGCTTCTAGGCGCGCACATTGAGGATATCGCCCCTGAGACCGGGCGAGGGAGGATAGCCGACTGTTTGACGCAGTCCCAGAGCGGTGCGGCGCCGAGCGTCGAGGCAACGTTTTTGACGAAACAGGGCGGACAGTTGACCGTGCACGTTAGGGCAGCGGCCATACGATGCCCGGGTCATGGCATCGTCAAAACAAGACTTTTTGTATCTGACATGACTGGAATGAAACAGATTGAAGAACAGCTGGTGCAGGCACAGAAGATGGCGAGCATCGGGGAGCTGACGGCCGGGGTAGTGCACGATTTCAACAACATGCTGGCCACGATCGTTCTGGCTTCCCAGATGATCAACATGGAGATACCAAACGATAGCATGCTCAGGAGGCAGGCGCAGAGTATCCAGAGCAGTGCGGAGAGCGGAGCTCATCTGGCGAGCCAGCTCCTGTCGTTTGCGAGGGCCGCCCGCTCGGAATCAAAGACTGTGGAGCTAAACAGCGTTATCAATGACATTGTCAACCTTCTTAGCCTCTCCATCGGGGACTCGGTCTCAATAGAGTTCAACCTTGAGCCCAACATCAAGCACATCTTGGCTGACCGAAATCAGGTGGCCCAGATAATACTAAATCTGGCTCTGAACGCCAGGGACGCTATGCCGAATGGGGGAACGCTCTCGTTCTCAACCGAGAACGTGAGCATGACGGACAGAGAACGATGTCAGAAGCTGGGTATCCAAACGGGAGATTACGTCCGCATTGCGGTCAGCGACACCGGTGTGGGCATCGACAAGGGCGCGCTGGGCAAGATATTCGAGCCGGTCTTCACCACAAAGGACGCCAATGGCGGAACAGGTCTCGGTCTCTTGGTCGTCCGGCGTATAGTTGAGAGGCACAACGGGGGGATTGAGGTAAGCTCAGAGTTAGGTAAGGGCGCACGATTCTCCATATATATGCCGTCTTCGCGGGAGCGCGAACAATTTGAGTCAGATGAACCCAGCCTCGAGTCGCTGTGCGGCTCCGAGCGCATTCTGGTCGTGGACGATAAGGATGGGGTTCGAGAGTCAGTGTCGCAGATGCTAGCTTTATGGGGATATGAGGTGGTGAATGCGAACGACGGAGCCTCTGCAATTGAGCTCTATCGCCAACGCAAGGATGACATAGACGCGGTGCTCATGGACCTTCGGATGCCCGGCATGGATGGCATCGAGACGCACGGACGGCTCAAGCAGATCGACGATTCCGTTCTCGTCGTGTTGACCTCAGGCTACGGAAACGAGCAGCTCGTGGCCAAGGCCACCAAGCAGGGCGTTGCAGGGTTCATCAAGAAGCCCTACAAAATGGAGCAGCTGCTCTCGCTGTTGAGAGAGCTGCTTGACAAGAGGAATCCCAGCGATGGAGCGAGCGCGAAGCTCTTGGCAAGCCAGCCGGCTACATCTTCTCGCTTCGGCACAACGGACGCCGATTCGTAAGCGTTCGTGGCTGCCCTCAGGCCGCATCTTCGCGAGAGTTTGCGCCAGGGGTGGGCAATATGGTGTAGGGCGGAGCTTTCTGGAAGAGGCTGTCCGGCATCTGGAAGGGGCGACATCTCTGAATTATCCGGGCTAAATCTTGTCATTGGGAATAGGCAGCGGCGAGGGGTCCGAGCTCGCCCAGCCCTAATGCCGGCGGCGAGGGCTCGGCAGCGCTCAATCGGTGCGGGGGCTACGCCGCGGACTTCTTTTCTCCGGGCTGTGGCTCTTGGATCGGGGTCCAGTTCAGGACGGTTTCTCTGGCTTTCTCCAGCTGAGTGTCCTCGGAAGAGCTCCTATCCATCGGCACTATGATGTCTGGCGTGAGACCTACTTTGTGCAGCTTTTGGCCAAAGGGTCCCTCGTACTTGCAGGTTGATAGAACTACCCTCGTGCCGTCAGTAGTCGAGATGCAATCTGTGCCGAGCGCGAAGCCAAAGGTCTTCTCGCCCACGAGCTTCGCTATCCTGTGACCACGCAAACTCGCGGCCAAGACCTCCGCCTCGCCAACTGTGCGCTCGTTGACTATGACCACAACAGGCACGGTCTTCGGCATCAGGATCACGCTGCTATCCCTTGCCACCTCCTTTGTCGCACTTATGGTCGAGCGCAAAAAAAGCGGTCTGGAGCTCTCAAAACGGCTTAAGATACTTGTAACTTCCCCGATCGAGCCGCCGATGTTGTCCCGCACGTCGATTATTATCCCCCTCAGGCGAGAGGACCCTATACTGGCCAGACCTCTCTTGAATGTCTCGGACACGCCATCAGCAAACCTCCTGATCTTGAAACAGAGCACTCCGTCCTCGCCGGCCACGAAGTTCGCAGGTTCCGAGACGTACATCGCTCGGTGCAGCTTCACTTTTTTAGGGTTGAAATCGTCTGGACCATACACTATCAACGTTACTTCGGTCTTAGGCTTGCCGCGCAGGTCTTGTCGAAGCTCGTCAAGCGTCAGATCGTAAACGGGGTGCTCATTGATTGCCACGATTCTATCGCCGGGTAGTATATCAGAGCCATCCGACGGTGAGCTGAGCTCTCGAGAGACCACCACGAAAAGGCCCTCTTTGGACATAACGTTCAACCCAAGGTCCGCCCGCCGTTTGTACTCCTCGTCCGCAAACTGAACTGTCGAGCGAGAATCGAGGCTCGAGACGAGGCGCTGGGTCCCATGCCTCAGCAACTTGCCCATGTCCACCTCGTCAACGTAGAAGTCGTCTATGGCGCGAAGCGTTTGGACGAGCGTTGATAGGTAGGGGAAATAAGCCTCTAGCTCTTTAGTTTTGTTGGGCCCATAATCTTGCTGCGATAGGCAAAGCGCCGCTGCGGCGAACACCGTAAAAAGCGCACAGGCCCACGGGACGAATCGCTTAGCTCGCATCAATCCCCCCGATGCGAGATAAAACGGTCTTCATACGAGGAAGGTTTCAGCTGTTGAGCTGACCAGGCCGTATGAACAGCTATCGGCGGCGCCCACGTCGGCTGCGTGCCCCCGTTACGGACCCAAGTCCTCGGGCTAGAAGTATATCTTGACGCCCAAAGCAGCGCTGAAGCCCCCAAGGTCAATGTCGTTGGACAGGTCCTTAAGCTCGGTCGTCCGATACTTGTTCGTCTTGAGCTTCAAGTCCTCGCTTTCCGAGAAGTAACTGACCGACATTGATGTGTACCCAAGTCCAAAATTTGCCTTGCCCCAACGGTAGCGCAGGTCAGTAACAAGCGAGAGGTCCGCTCTATTGTCGAACAGCTTGGCAACAAAAAACTCCGCTCCCAAGCCGCCGTTGACACCCCAAGCGACATCGTTCATTTCCGGAAGCTCGTCGATTCGAGCCGAGAAAAACGTAGGCCCAAACGAAATGTAGGGGTTGATCTTCTGCTCAGTCAGGAATGAGAAACCCACATTTAAATCGACTGGCACTATTTTGGTTTTGATGTGGTCATAGTCCACCTGCGTCTCGCTGGAGCTATGCCCTGCTGGATACTTCTCGCCACTGTAGATATATGTGTAATAAGTCTTTCTGTATTCAACCTTCGTGAACTCCGGAATGTGTTCACGATACCTCGCAGCCCTAAGCTCAGCAAATAGCCAGGGGTAGAAATGATAGGAAAACGAGCCGCCATAGATGAAGTTATCATCCAATTGGCTCATCTCCGGGAAGTAACAACCTCCCTCTACACTGACCCCGAACTTGCCCGAAGTATCCTCCGAAAACGCGAGGTTGACGAGCAACAGGCTCAACAGCAAACCTACATAAAAACCGCTTCTCATTCGCATTACCTCCGGCGAAACCAAAGATTGATAGCATTCATGGAGAGCGACCTGGCCCTCTTGTAATCATTGCTGTCTTTATAATAAGGCGTGTCTGGGATGTCAAGCGCTCTCTTGTATCAAACATCCAAAGTCCGGAGTGGAACGTCGCGCCTCTGGCCAACACGTCGCAGGTGGCGGATAGCGAGACCGCGGATGGCGTCCCGGTTAGTTTCTACGTTACTTGCGCCACGCTTGGCGCCTCACAACATTGACACAGGGTCAACATTGACCACTATCCGAACGTCAGATGGCTTAATCTTGGCCTGCTTTGTTTCCTCGAGCTTACTGGCAAGGAAGCTGTGCAGCCGCGAAGAGCTGTATGAACGCACAAAAGCCTGAAACCTATACCTGTCCTTCAGCTTCGCGATCGGCGCCTCCGCTGGCCCCAAGATGTGGATATCCTCTGCCCGGCCTTGCCGCAAAACGTCCCCCAACCGCTCGGCAGTCGAACGCGTTTTCTCAAAGTCCCGGCCCGAGATAATCAGCGAGGCCAACCTCGTCACGGGCGGCAAGCCCAACCTGCGCCTAAACTCAATTTCCTGCTTGAAGAATGTGAGGTAATCCTGCGCCGCCGCCGCTTTGATTGAGTAATGGTTGGGGGAGTAGGTTTGCAGCAACACTTTCCCCTGCTTGCCATGTCTGCCCGGGCGACCGCTCACCTGCGTTAGCAGCTGGAATGTTCGCTCGGCGGCTCGGAAATCTGGTAGGTTCAGGATCGTGTCGGCAAGGACGACAATAGCGAGCGTCAGGTGTGGGAAATTATGGCCCTTGGCGACGATCTGGGTGCCAACGATTATATCGACCTCGCCCCTCGTAATCGACGCCAACGCCCTCTCATACATGCGCCTCGTGGTGATGGCGTCGCTGTCCATTCTCAGGATGTTGGCTCCGGGGAAGAGCCGCGCAGCCTCCTCCTCGACCTTTTCCGTCCCGAAACCTATGAACCTGATCTCCTCTGAGTGGCACGCATCGCATCTTGTCGGCACGGGACGCCGGCGGCCACACAGGTGGCAGACTATTGACTCTGTGGCACTATGATAGGTGAGCGTGATGTCGCAATGCTCGCACCGGAACACGTATCCGCACCTTTTGCAGGTCAAGAAAGGAGCAAAGCCACGGCGGTTGATGAACAGCAAAACCTGCTCGCCGGCTGCAAGCGCCCTTCCCATTGCATCCTGAGCGGTCTTGGTGAGAATGGCCGAACCCTCCAATGCCTCCTTACGCATGTCGATCACCGAAACTTCGGCCATCGGACGGGAGTCAACCCTCTTGCTAAGAAATATATATTGATACTTCCCCTTTGAACTGTTGAGGAAAGTCCCCACCGAGGGAGTCGCCCCGCAGAGAACCACCGAGCACTTGAAGATTGACCCCGCCATTACAGCGACATCCCTCGCATTGAAGAACGGAGCACGGTCCTGCTTATATGTCGTCTCGTGCTCCTCATCGACAACAATGAGGCCAACTCGTTTAAGAGGAGCGAATATCGCGGAGCGGACGCCGATGACCACGTCAACATCGCCTCGATACGCGAGCTCCCACTGGTCGCGGCGCTGTGCGGGGGTGAGCTTGCTGTGAAAGACCCCCGCCTTGTCGGCGAATCTGCGGGCAAAAAGAGCGAGCAACGCGGGCGTCAGCGATATCTCTGGAACAAGAATCAACGCCCTCTTGCCGCCTTTCAGGACGTGCTCTGCTGCACGAAGAAAGACCTCGGTCTTGCCGCTGCCGGTTACACCGTGCAGCAGAATCGGCCTTGTATCTTGAGCGTCGATTGCTGCGGTTATCCTCGTAAGGGCGTCGCGCTGTTCAGACGAGAGTTCGATCGCCTCGTCGCCCTCATCGAGGCCCGACCAAAGGCCTGCCGGCAGCGACGAGACGATATCCATCGGGCGCCTCGTTCCCCTAGATTGGCGTTTGGGGGCCTTGTCAGCGTGCGCATCAACATCGGCAAGGCCATGCAACATAGCCGCCTGGACTACTGTCCCAAGAGGCGCAACGTAGTATGATGCAACCCATTCGAGCAGTCTCATCATCTCTCGAGATAGAATCGGCAGCTGGTCGATGATTGATATGATCTCCTTGACAGACTTCAGGTAACAGTGCGAGGTGAGATGGGCGATCACGCCAACTCGCTCACGGCTCCGCAGCTGGACAATCGCACGCTTGCCGATCTTTGCCTCTTTCAGGAGGTGCTTCGGGACTCCATAGGTGAAGCACTTTCTCACTCCGACGCCGAGGGCCACCTCCGCGTAGAGCGAGTACTTTTTAGCCTCTGGCATCAAGCTCGCCTCTGAGAGATATATCGTATGAGCTGTGGCAGCGACCGGTGCAGTGTAGAGCTCTGGCTACCCGAAAGCGGTATTGCCATGCGAGCACCTACTTGGAGACCGCGTCAGTATGAATCATACAGCTAAGCCAAAAAAACGCAAAAAGGCTGACCCCCAAAGGCGAGGGTCAGCCTTTCGCAATAGGTTAATCTGTCTGTTTAACTCAATGAGCTATCATCTGGTCCGGCTTTGCCTTGATGCCAACGGCCGCGTCGCTGTCTGAACCCACGAACCGCCATGCCGAAGGAGGCAAAACATAAGCCATGTTGGTCAGCCTGATCGAGGTAACCCCGTAACTCATGATGTTGGTCGTGTTGCTGTCTGTGATCATGCAAGTAATCAGATACTCGCCGACTGAGTCATCCTTTATGAACTTGTAGTTCAGGAACTCAGCAAGGACAGCCATGCCACCATCAAAGAACACCGAATCGGCTGACAGAAGCGAGAATGTGCGACCGTTAGGAAGCGTAACCC
>DATLAJ010000007.1 GCA_035527515.1 bacterium | reverse complement strand
ATCTCACCAGCCCGAATGCTGAACATATCGGCCATCGTGCTGCTACTGCAGCTGTAAGGGTCGAAGAAACGGATGTGAATCACGTCGCCGGTCTCCTCGGAGCCGTTCACGAAGACAACCAGCGTCAACCAGCCGCTGCCGCTTTGCCAATATGGGAACATGCCTCGTCCCGTGGTGTCACCCCAATCGACGGCCAGAGCAACGCCGCCAACCAACACAAGTGCCACGCCCAGCGCGATGATCTTTTGCATCACCATCAGCTCCCGTCAAAAATCAATCTATGCACAAAGAATACGACTAACACTATATTATGCCGCGGCCAGCCAAAGCAGCCTCGAGCACATCAGACCGGCGCCTGGCTAGAAGCCGTGGTCCTGTGGAACGGCCGGGACAGTGAAGCCCCTGCCGGTCGTCCCATTATATACTACGCAATAGGCCTGAATGAAACCGCCATTATCAACACGAAACAGGACATGTCCGTAACCCGCAGACACTGGTATCCAGATTGGAAAGTCCCGAGACGTCGAGAACATGAGCATCTCACCAGCCCGGATGCTGAACATATCGGAGCGCCCAAATGGAGATCCATGAAGATCCCTGAAACGGATGTGAATCACATCGCTGGTCTCCTCAGACCCGTTCACGAAGACGAGTATTGTGTACCAGCCGCCGCCAGTTTGCCAGTATGGGAACATGCCTCGTCCCGTGGCGTCCCCCCAATCGACGGCCAGCGCCCAGCCGCCAACCAGCATAAGTGCGACACCCAGCACCATGATCTTTCTCATCACCACCTCCCGTCAAATGCAATCTATGCACAAAGAATCCAACTAACACTATATTATGCCGCGGCCAGCGAAATCAGCGTCGAGCACATCAGACCGGCGCCTGGCTAGAAGCCGTGGTCCTGTGGAACGGCCGGGACAACGTAGCCCGTGCCGGTCATCCCATTATATACTACGCAATACCCCTGAATGGGCTCGCCATTATCGACACGAAACAGGATATATCCATAGCCCGCTGTAACCGGAATGAAGATTGGAACGCTGCCAGACGTCGAGAACATGAGCATCTCACCAGCCCGGATGCTGAACATATCGGCCATCGTGCTGCTACATGCGGAGTCATGCATGGAGCGGAAACGGAGGTGAATCACATCGCTGGTCTCCTCGGACCCGTTCACGAAGACAACTATCGTGTACCACCCGCTGCCGGTCTGCCAGTATGGGAACATGCCTCGTCCCGTGGTGTCACCCCAATCGACGGCCAGCGCCCAGCCGCCAACCAGCATAAGCACAACGCCCAGCACGATGATCTCTTTCATCACCACCTCCCGTCAAATATAATCAATGCACAAAGAATACGACTAACACTATATTATGCCTCAAACACCGCGAAAATGAAAGGCCTATTTCGACTGTCCCTCATGTATATGCTTGACAGTTTCTGAAAGAAATGCACCACCGAGACGCAGAGTTTCACAGAGACAAAGTGATCAAACTCGCTGCACCTGTTCATTCATGGCTAATCGGCCTCCCCAGCCAGAGAAGACATGCCTCGCCTCCACCGAACCAGTTAGTGGTATTCGCGGTCCAAAACGTGATCGATGAACTCGTCCTCCGCCTCCATTTCGGCGAGGCGCTCTTTCGTGGAACGCCGCTTGCGTAGGTAGGCGAGAACTGCCAGCAGGGCGACCAGGAACCAGAAGACGCCGGCGCTTGTGAGAACGGGATAGACGCCGTATTTGTGCTTGACCTTCTCGTACCAGACCTCTTGGATACGCTGAAACGGCATTCTGAAAAGCCGTTCGAGCTGGGTCTTAAGCGGGACTCCTGCCCTAATGCCGGCGATGAGCGCCTCGAACCCGCGCCTCTTGAGTGTAGTTCGCAGGAACACGCAGAAGTTGTAGCTTTCGGCGTAGGCGAGGCGTGCGTCCGAGGCGCCCGAGGGGAACTTTTCGCGAAGCGCCGAGAACGGGATTGGTTTTGAGAAGATGACCATCCTAAACAGAGCCCAGCTGTGGAGCCACTCCCACTGCCCTGCGTTCAGCATTGCCATGCCCTCATCGAACCAGCGAGGCAGCAGGCGGACGTTGTCGCCGACGGCGTGGTGCAGGACGAGGTGCGAAATCTCGTGCCTCAGCGTCTTGATGAACTGCTCGCGGTCTGTCTTGGCGAGCGAGGGAGACCTCAGAACTATCTTGCGCTGACTTGGGACGGCGAATCCAGCAGCCCAACTTCGGCCTACGGACGGCCCAAACTGGGTGAAGTCGCGGTCAGAATCGCACACGAAGACCATGTTTTGCCCAAAAGGTTTGACGCCCATCTGCCGGCAGGTGGCCACGAAAGCGGTTTCGGCGATTCCCGCCATTGACCTGGCGAGGCCCCCAAGCGGCCCCGGGTGGTAGATGATGAAGTGCTGGGTCTTTAGCGATTGTCCCGGCATGACGACGTAGTTCTGCGAGTAGGCCGCGGTCGCAGCAAGCATAAAAATGGCGACCGCCAGCAAGAGCCCGCAGGCAATCCTTCTCACAACATCTCTCCCAAAACGACCATCATCATTTGCCAGCTTACCATAATACCGCGAACGTCTGTTGTTGAACTCATGCCGCTCGCAGACCCCCCTCGCCGCTCGAGTAGGAAACGCCTCGTGCCCTGTTTGGTTGATTAGGCCGTCCTAAACCTCTATATTCCCGGCAGCTATGTGCGAGGACCAGAATGCCGAGGCAACGCTAAACCTCTGTGGAGAAAGCCCAGAATGACCAGTGAACGCGCAGACGCCGGCGGCTCCGGTCGCCCGAACCGCGAATCAGGCTCGCTCGTCATCGAGCACGCTCCGGAGAGAAAGCAGTATCGTCTCGATGAGGCGCTAAACAAGGTAATCCTGGGTGACGCCCTCGAAGTGCTCGAGAAGCTTCCCGAGGAGACCTTCGACATGGTGTTCATCGACCCTCCCTATTTTTTGCAGCTCCCGAAGAAGGAACTCAAGCGATGGAAGGCGAAGACCGTCGTTGATGGCGTTTCTGACGAGTGGGACAAGTTCGCCTCGTTTGAGGAATACGACCGCTACATCGATAGGTTGCTGCGGCTGGTTCAGCGGGTTATGAAGCCGAACGCGACGGTCTGGGTCATCTCGACCTACCACAGCATCTTTCGCATCGGGCGCATCATGCAGGACCTCGGTTACTGGATGCTCAACGACGTGATATGGGTGAAGACGAACCCGATGCCGAACTGGCTCGGCGTTCGGTTCACAAACGCGACTGAGACGCTCATCTGGGCCGTCAAGGATAAAGGAGCCAAGAAATACACGTTCAATAAGAATGCGGCGAAGGCGCTTGGGATCGGCAGCGTTGGGGCGAACGTATGGGTTCTGCCGATATGCACCGGCGGCCAGCGGCTAAAGGACGATCAGGGCAAGAAGCTGCACTCAACGCAGAAGCCCGCAGAGCTCTTGAGGCGTGTCATCCTCGTCAGCACGAATGAAGGAGACTTGGTCCTTGACCCGGTGGCCGGCACCGGAACGACAGGCTGCGTCGCGAAGGCCCTCAACCGCAACTTCGTCATGATCGAGCGCAATCCCCGGTACGTGGACGGCATCGCCCGCCGCCTTAGAAAGCCACTTGAGCTGACAGCGGACGCGGGCCCCGACCATGAGAAGGCCGGGAAATATCTGTCTTCAGGAGACGGCAGCTGAGAGGTTAGCAGCTGCGATCCTGTGATCGATGGCGCTAGCGATGCTAGCGTGAGTCTGTGGATTCCTCGAGTTGCTTCAGCAAGGCTTTTGCTTTCGCAAGATTGTCTGAATTGGCTCTCTCCAACATCGGAATTGAGTTCTTTAATGCCTCTTTGGCTTCATCAGTCCTATGCAAACGCAGGTATGCAGCGGTCAGTGCCGTATATACACTGCCAAGTGCACCGGGATCATCCAGATTTCCAGCCGGCGCCAGGGCTCGCTTCAGAAAGCGAATCGCCTCCTCAAAAGCCTCCTGTTGAAATTTCAATCTGGCTAGATTCATTAGATATCGCGTTTCCCCGTCGAAGTCATCAATCTCGTGTGATACTTCCGCAGACTGCAACATCAACGGCTCAGCCTCGCCCGCTCGGCCCTGAAGCGATAGTACGGCCCCAACGTTGTTAATCGCCATCGCAGTGTCCTTACTCCTCGGGCCGGCAAAACGCTCAAAGACCTCAAGGCTGTTTCTGAATGACTGTTCTGCCTTATCCAGCTCACTCTTTCCGAGGTAAATATGCCCCATCTGGTTTAGAGCCTTGGCGACCATCATTTGGTCGTTGAGCCGCTCAGCGATATCCATACTGGCTCTCAAATGACTCATGGCTTGGTCCAGCTCGCCTTTTGTTACGAGGAGACTTCCCAAATTGTAGAGAGTGACTGATTGCCCTCGGAGATTACCCAACTGCTCTGCAATCTCGAGAGCCCTACCGAACCATCTAGCAGCGTCATTAAGCCGTCCTTGTTCCTGATCAATCGTGCCGAGCTGGTGCATCGCAGCAGCCTGTCCTATCTGATCACCAATACCTTCTTGAATCGCCAATGTCTTCTTGAAAGACTCTTCGGCGCGCTTATGGTCGCCACGTTGCTGTTGAATGATCCCCAATTGATGCAAGGCACTCGCCTTTATTTGCTGGTCCTTTCTGCGTTCGGCAATTGAGAGAGCTCTTTCAAAGAACTCCTTGGCCTCTTGGATTTTACCAAGCTTCTGATACACAACGCCGAGCTGGTGAGCTGAGGCAGCCTGACCAAGCTCGTCACCCGTCTCATCTGCGATCTGCAGCGCGTCTTTAAGACATCTCAGGGCCTCATCAATATGATTCTGATAGAACAGGGCTATGCCCAGTTGATTTAGGGTTGCAGCCTCACTTGGCCGATCATTGAGTTCCCTCCTAATACTGAGTGCTTTCTGGTAAAGCGAAGAAGCCTCTTCAATACGCCCAAGGTCCACTGACGCCATTCCCATGAAGTGCAACGCCGCCGCTTCCCCATTTCGGTTATTGTCAGATCGGGCTTGGTTCAGGGCAATCTGGAGCAGTCCGTAGGCTTCGACAACATCGCCCTTCGATAGTTTGGCGGCTGCTTCCTGAATACGTTCTTTGACTTCGGGTTCCATCATCTTAGGTAGTTCGCTTGTACACTTCCAAAGCCTCATTCAAGTATGCGTTTTCAGCTGTCAAAATCTGGATCTTTTTATCCTTATCGAACGACTCGGCGATTTTCATGCAAATCCAATATCTTACGTCAGCACGTATCTGAGGTTTCAATTCTTCCGCAGACTTGAACTTGGGACGCCTGAAGTAACCCATCTTGAAGTTCTGAACCTCTTCGAGAAAGTTCGCCTGAGCGTCCTCGTACTCCTCCTCCTCCTTGATATAGACTAGGATCTTTGATGGGTGATGCTCGCGAGCCCGCCGATATTCAAGCTCTGTAATGGAAATTTCCTCGCCTTCAGGCACAAAGCCATATCTCTTGCCGAAAATCCCTATGTAGATATGGCAAGTTTTCGCCATCTCGAGACAAACGTTGCAGGGGCTCTCCCCAAAGCAAGGATGGGTTTCCGATCTAAGACACTTATGGCCGAGCTTCTCAATGACCTCTTGGGCAGCGTCCCTTTCTGCCTGTAGATCATCCTGGGTCGAGCTAACCATAATCTTGACCTTTTCCATCGAAGGGCGCCTAACCTCTCGTTTCAGTTTGGGAGAAGCTATTACACCGAATAATCCCGGTGTCGTCAACTTCTTTGTTTTGAGAGGTCTGTTGGCGCTAACCTGGCGTACCCCGATATCGAGATAGGAGCGGTTTTACTTGGAAGCCAGGAGAACTGGCGGGTCTGAGACCACACCCCTGCGCGCCCTGTTTCCGGCTGCCGCTCACATCGCCTCCGGGGCGGAGACGCCGATGAGGGCGAGGCCGTTGGCGATGACCTGGCGGACGGCGGCGGACAGGGCGAGGCGCGCGCTTGTGAGTGCGGGGTCGTCGGTCAGGACCTTCGTCTTGTTGTAGTAGCTGTGGAAATCGGAGGCGAGGTCGATTAAGTAGTAGCAGACGTTGTGCGGCTCGAGCTTTGCGGCTGAGCGCTCGACTTAGGCCGGCCGTCATCGCGCGGAAGGTCTCGTGCGGCAATCGGACCGAGCGGGGAGCCAAAACGTGGGAGGCCCTGGCCAGTCTCGCCGCAACCTGCACCCAGCGCGGCCGCTCTACATCGCCTCGACGCCAGCATTCTCTGAGGCAGCCTGTCTCCGCGCCTCATTTAGGTAGTTTCCAAACCGATCAATGCCAACGACTTCGTAACCTCTTCTGGCGAGCTCTATCGAGTGCCTTCCGTAGCCACAACAGACGTCCAGCACACTCGCTCCGGGGTGAATGCCGGTCTTCTCAATGATGAAATCAACCTGCCTCTGAGTTATTTCCGGCGACCTGGTCGCCAACACCCTCCCGAACTGCGCCTCGAAGAAGTCGTCCGTCCAGTGTGTTTTACGTTGACGGTTGGCAGTGCTACTCTGCGAAGCACGAGTTGACGGTTGGCGGTCCATAGGAAATGTCCGATTTGAGATCAGGCTCGTTTTTCAAAGAAAAGGCCATTCTGGACGAGGCCTTTCTGCGTAACAAAGACGCGCCTCGCCTCATCCTCAACGACCGTCCCGATCCTGCCGCAATCCGCGCCATGTTTGGCGGCGATCGCAGCGGTCTGGGCGATGATGTCCGAATCATCGGGCACGATTAGGCAGAAGCCGATGCCCATATTGAAGACGCGGAACATCTCCTCGTCAGGTATCCTGCCCCAGTCCTGTAGCAGTTGGAATATCGGCTGGGCCTCAGGCAGATTGTCGATCTCAAAACCGACGTTTTGTGCCATGATTCGGTTGAGGTTTAGAAGGCCGTTGCCCGTGATGTTAATAAGTGCTTTCACGGGCAGCTTCTCGTTAAGGACTTCGAGCACTTCCGGGACGTAGATGTGCGTCGGCGTCAAGAGCTCCTCGCCAATGGTCTTGTGCAGCTCGCTGATGTAAATGTCCACGTTGAAACTCATCTTCTCAAAGACGATCTTGCGCACGAGTGAGTAGCCATTGCTGTGGAGCCCGGAACTCGAGAGCGCGAGTATGGCGTCGCCGGGCACAACACGTTCGCCAACGATCACCTCATCTTTTTTGACCAATCCAACACAGGTCGCGGCGAGGTCGAAGCCGCGCTTAGGACGTATCCCAGTGATGATCGGCGCCACCTGTGCTGTCTCGCCGCCCGATACTGAGGCGTAGGACAGTTTCGCACCCTCGTATAAGCCCTTCGCAATTGCCTCCAGGAAATCTGGGTCGGGTTCCTGCACCGCAAGGTAGTCAATGATCGTTACCGGCGTTGCGCCCACGCAGATGATATCGTTTACGTTCATAGCGACGCAGTCGATACCGATGGTGTCGTATCTGTCCATCATCTGCGCGACGAGCAGCTTGGTGCCAACGCCGTCGGTGCAGACAGCTAGATACTCTGGCGTGCCAATATCGATCAAGGCGGCAAAGAACGAGAGGTCGGTGATGGGCCTTGCTCTTGGGCTCAAATCGAATGTCTGGGCAAGGATGCGCCTGAGTCGCGTGATGCCTTTTTCTTCCATTTTGGCATTCACCCCAGCGAGATCGTAGGCGTGAAGCTCCGGATCCACTCTGACCAACCTCCCTTTGTAACGTTCAAGAACTACATATTGACAAGCTAGTATTGTGTGAGACTATACTGATAAGAGGCGAGGGTAAAGAGATGAGCTCAAGGAGTATGAGTATGGTAGTGCGTAAGCGGGCAAGTTGGTTCGTAGTGGCCATTTTGTTAGTTTCGGTCGCTGAGCTTGCGTTGGCTGAGGCGCGGTTTGAGGCGCCGAAGTTCAAGGTTGGCCAATGGATTTCGTATAGCATGACGAACGTGACAAGCGGAGGTAAGACGCAGACGCTCGAGGTGAAGTATTCGGTCGTCGGTTCGGAGAAATATGAGGGCCAGGAGTGCTTTTGGCACGAGCTGGCGTTCATCAGGAAGGAGCAGACGACTATTTACAGGATGTTGCTGCCCCCATCTAGCGCTGTTTCGGAGGAGACAATGCTCTGTTTTCTCTCTGTTTTGCCGAATGTCGGCGATGCGAAGCGCTATATTCTCTGGACGCCGGGCACTCAGCCTACCGAGGCGAACATGGGCGTGATAAACAGCGTGAGCGATGACCTTGCGAAAGAGGGCAAGCGGAAGGGCTTTGCACAAGACGAACCGATAAGGTCCATTGACGAAATGAAGCTCGTTCAAGCAGGTGTTTCTGTCAAGGCCGTTGGTAAGGACTACAAGTGCGACCGTTTCACAGCTACTCTCAAGAGCAAGTTGTCCAATTATAGAGAGTGGAAGTATGAGGTTTGGCGAAGTCGGAAGATACCGGTCTTCGGTCTTGCCAAGTTGGTTTACGAGAAGGTCTTGTTTGGCAAGTCAGAGCGAATGGAGCTTTTGATTAAGGGATTTGGCTTTTCGGGGGCCAAGACGGCCGTTCCAGGAGAGACTATAAAGGCTGATATGAGATTCGGCAAAGGGTCTTCAGCTCCCCGTGCGAAGTAGATGTCCGGAGGTTGTCAGGACAATGTTTAGTCATCACGGGTCTCGATCGCTACTTATGCTGGCATGCGTTTCGGCCGGCCTGTTTTGGACCGGCTGCTCGGAGAAAGAGTTCGATCTGACCACCGCTGAGAGCACTATCAAAAGTTACGTGAACGCACACAATTCCGGTAACGCCCAATCGATGCGGCGGTGCGGCATGGCAAGGGACCTGAAGGGCGTATTCACTCGAATCGATTATGATGTGGACAGCAACCCGATCAAGGCCCCGGTGGACGGGATACAATGGGAGATAATCGCGTCCACGCCCGGGCAGCAAACGGTAACGAGGATGTTCATGACCAAAGAGCTCACCCTAACCGTCCGTTTCACGTCGAAGTACGACCGCGATTTCGACAAGACCGTAAACGTCCGGTTAGAGTGCAGGCGCACGGTTTACGATGCGGAGGACATCTGGCAGGTCTACTAGCGCGCCGTCGTGCGTGGATCGCACAGCGCATCTGGGGCGAGTAACGCGATGCGTTCTACCTGCGTGCCAGGGCGGGGTTGGGTTTGGTCACCAGCGTGACGATGATAACGGCGCAGAACGCGACGACATAGCCAGCGAGCCTCTCCGGAATAACCGACTGAAGTGTTGAGATATTCTTCCAGATAAATGTAGTCAACGAGCCGGCAAGCATGCCCGCTATCACGCCCTGCTTGTTCAGCTTTCTCCAATAAAGCGATAGCACAATGATCGGCCCAAACGAGGCGCCCAGGCCGCCCCAGGCGTAGGACACCATGGAGAACACGAGTTCCTTGGTGGTCAGGGCGAGAACAAGAGCCGCGGCGCCGCCCACCCAGGATGCCTTGTCAGCGCCCTCTTGGACCAAGGCTTGTGATATTGAGAGCGTTCCGAGCTTGCCTGCCTCAGAGAGCTCTATGATGCCCACGATGGGGAGAACGACGAGGGTGCCGAGCATTATGATGCCCTGAACCAGGTCGGTCCAGGCCACGGCGAAGAACCCACCAAGCATTGTGTAGAGCAGAATCACCCCGGCACCCACCAGAACACCCCAGAAGTTTGGTATGCCGAACGTTACGTTGAGAACTTTGCCAGCCCCACTGAACTGGGCGGCGATATAAAACGTGAAGAAGAAGATAATAATGACTGATGCGATTATCTGTATGGATTTGCCGTCTTTACTAAACTTCTCAGTGAAGTACTCGGGCAACGTTAGCGCATCGTATTTCCCGGAGTCCTCACGAAGCTTTCGAGCTATGAAGAGCCAAGATATGATAATGCCCAGGACGCAGCCTAGTGCGGTCCAGGTCTCTCCGAGGCCGACGGACAGCGCAGCCCCGGTCATTCCGAGCAGGAGCCACGCCGATTCGCCGGATGCGCGTTCAGAAAACGCGATGACCCAGGGATTCAGTCTTCGGCCGCCTATTAGGTAGTCAGCCTGAGTCTTGTTGTGCTTGGCAGTGAGCAGTCCGATGAAGAGAACGATGATTAGGTATGCGATGAAGCCAGCAAGCACTGCGCTCATTTGGCTCTCTCAGGACCTACGAAAAGACAGAAGCAAGATAATGGCTAGCGCAATTGCCGACAGAAACCCTATAACAGAGTAGAGAAACAGTCCTGAAGTCTGGGAATGGATTTCAACTGAGGCCAAATAAGAAGAGCCGATTATCAATGCGCTGATGATCATGCCCAGCGTCAGCCTGTAGCCGACCTTTTCGAGCCTTGAGGAGAACTTTTCTAGGCCTTTGTGGACGAAGCCAATCTCCATCTGGCTCTCCTTCAAGCGGCTCAGTATGGCCGAGACGTCCCTCGGCAGCGTTTTGGAGAGCTTGGCATAGCTGCGCAGCGTCTCCCATGCGGTCTTGGCCATTTGCGCAGGCCCAAGGCGCTCGTGGACGAATTTCTCCACGAAGGGTCTTGCAAACTCGACCATGTTGAAGTCCGGGTCGAGCCGGCGCCCAAAGCCCTCAATCGTGACCAGGGCCTTGGACAGCAGCATTAGGTCCTTCGGGAACCTTATCTTGTGCCGCAGCATCGTTTGGACCAGGTCCGAGAACAGCGAGGTAACCATCACGCTCTTGAGCGGGATGCCGACGTAGAGGTCGCAAAGCTCCATCGTGTCCCGCAGAAATGCGCTTCTGTCGAAGCTCGGCATGGGCGGCTGGCTCTCGAGCAGGATGTCGGCCACCTTTTCCGGCCTGCCTTGCGACAACGCCACCAACACTTCGGCGATCATCGTCCTGGTTGCGGGATCGGTTCGGCCCACTATCCCATAGTCCACTAGGCCTAGCTTGTTCCCAGGCAGCAGAAATATGTTGCCCGGATGCGGGTCAGCGTGAAACAAACCGTAGGACAAAATCTGCTTCAGGATAATCGCGGCCCCGTTTTCCGCTATTTTCTTGCGAACTGACATCGAAAGCTCGTCGAAATCGACTCCCGACAGCTTCCTGCCCACCAGCCTCTCCTGCGTCAGAACCTTCTGGCTGCAATATCCCCAATAGACCTTCGGGACGTGAATCGTCTCATCACCCTCAGAGTTCGCCGCGAACCGGTCCATGATGCGGCCCTCACGTGCCAGATCGACCTCCTTGTTGATCGACCGTGAGAACTCATCCACAAGTGCGACGGGATCGAAGACCGCTGCCTCCGGAAAGTGTCTCTCAAGCAGCCGCGCAAGCTCGGCCAGAATGTCGAGGTCAGTCCGTATGACCGACTCGATGCTAGGTCGAACAACCTTCACCACGACGTCTTCCCCCGAAACCAGCCGCGCTGTGTGAACCTGCGCTATCGAGGCGCTCGCGAAGGGCTCGTCACTGAAGCTCGAGAACATCTCCTTGAGCGGGCGCCTCAGCTCACTTTCGACCCTCTTCTTGATCTTCTCCACGCTGACGGGGGCCACCTCGTCCAACAGCCTCGTCAACTCCTGCGTATATGCTGGCGGGACCACGTCTTGCCTTGTGCTTAACATCTGGCCGAGCTTCACGAACGTCGGGCCGAGCTCCTCCATCGCCATTCTCACCCGCATTGGCCTCGTCAAGGATGACACCTCTTTCGGTGGCTTGCGCCGGGTCACCAGCCGTTTCAACCACGCAAGGTAGTAGTCGATCCTCAGCGACGAGACCAAGTCGCCAAGGCCATACTTGACTAGAATGGCGACTACTTGCCTCAGCCGCCGGATGTTATGATATGTTCGGTCAATGCGAAGAATAGACATGGCTCACGAATCCAACTTTCTCGGCAACACTACGTGATACATTACCCAAAGGCCGTTAGAATCTAAAGCCAAAGGTTCGCTCGCCTTACACTCGTGAAACCGATTACGACTCAAGCTCCGTGAACCATCACTGCGCAGGAATGGCGACCTATAATAGAGAGCCTCTCTATCTCAGGGCATCACCCCTTCCAATCCTCTCACATTTATCCAGTTCTCAGTCGCAGAGGCCGCAGTCCCAGTTGACTTCGCTGACGCAGCACACCCAGTCGCGAAGCTTGTCTGCCTGTTCCTCGGTCAACTTCTTGCCGCGCTGCGCCTCAACCTCATTCAGTAATGCGTTCAGCTGGTTGCAGCGCAAAGCCGCTAACTCCGATGTCGGAGAACAGCATCAGCGTCCCCGGCTCGACCACACCAGCGAACAATGTGTAATCGCCCGCCATGTCGAACGGCGCCCCCGAAGGCAGATTCACCACGAACGCCTCAAACTCAAGATTCCAGTCGGCCGGCGTCGGGAAGCCGGATAGGAGCGGATCGACCCTCGCTAGCCACATCGGATCGACCCCGAAATCAGTCGGCGACCAGAACTGGCCGCCCGGCGCAAGCAGGACGACGTAGAAGTCCGCCGTCATCGAGTAGTCAGGCAGGGCGACGTCGAGCGAGACCGTAATCGTGTCGCCGGCCAGAGAGTAGGTCTCTTTGTCCGTCGAGATGCCGACAAATGGCTCCCCCACGAGCACAAACGTAGAGGTCGCTAGGTTGGACACGAAATCAAAAGTCCCCGCCTGGCACGCAACCATCCTGAGCGTGTATGTGCCCGATTTGGCCACCATCGGGGCCTGACGCGGCAGAACCGCCGACAGGATTTGCGTTGTCTCGTCGTGCCCCGTCTCCACCAGCAAACCGGTATCGTAGTAGAATATGCCTTCCGTCCATTGGCCCGTCGCAGACGCTGACCAGTGCCTCTCTTCAGGCCCGCTCAGGTCGAATGTGAGAACAACGAAGATATCGACAAATGCTGGCAAGCCGGTGTTTTTCACAGCGATGTCGATTTCCAGCACGTCGTCAAATTCGTACGTGCTTGAGTTAGTTGTGACGCCGACGGTAATCCCGGGAGGAGGCCCACCGCTCTCACCGAAGATCAGATACACTTGACCAGCATCGTCGCCAACCTCGGTGTTGTGGGGCGCAGCAATGAGGAGATCGTCGGCGCCGTCGCCGTTCACGTCGCCAGCGCCAGAGACTGACATGGCGGCACGGTCACTAGCTGCCTCGCCCAAAAACGACGCGTCGGAATCAGCAAGGCTGGTATCCATCGCCCAGCCTGAAACCTTGCCGAGGATCAGATATGCTTGACCGGCGTTGTAAATGGCTCCGATGAGAAAGTCGTCGTAACCGTCGTCATTGATATCACCGGCGCCAGAGACCGAGAAGCCAGCCCGGTCACCATCTGCCTCGCCCAAAAACGATCCGTCGGCATCAGCAAGGCTGGTATCCATCGCCCACCCCAAGGGCTTGCCCAAAATCAAATAAGTGCGACCGTCGTCGTTGCCGCTTATAGTAGAGTCGACCTCGCCACCAATAAGGAAGTCGTCGTAACCGTCACCGTTGAGGTCTCCCGCGCCGGAGACTGACCAGCCTGCCCAACTGTACTCTCTCTCACCAATAAACGAAGCGTCTGCTTCGGAAAGACTAGTATCCATGGCCCAGCCGGAAGCCTTACCGAAGATCAGATATGTCTGACCGGCGTTGTTGGCGCCTTCTTCGTTGTAAGGCGCTCCGATGACAAAGTCGTCGTAGCCGTCGCCATTCACATCGCCTGCGCCAGAGACTGAGCAGCCTGCGCCATCCATCTCTGACTCGCCCCAAAACGATGCGTCCGAATCGGCAAGACTGTTATCCATTGCCCAGCCGGAGGACTTACCAAGAATCAGATATGTCTGACCGGCGTAGTCACCGGGTTCGCTGTTCCAGGAACCAATGATGAAGTCGTCGTAACTATCGCCGTTCACGTCGCCCGCGCCAGAGACCGACATTCCCGACACATCTACAAATCCCTCGCCTATGAACGACGCGTCGGAGTCAGAAAGGCTTGTATCCATCGCCCAACCCGAGGCCTTGCCAAGAATCAGATACGTCTGGCCCGCCACGAAGTCGCCTTCGCTGTTCCGAGAGGCTCCGATGAGAAAGTCGTCATATCCATCGCCGTTGACATCCCCAGCACCGGACACGCAAACGCCTGCATAGTCCGCGTTCGCCTCGCCTATGAACGACGCGGCGGCGTCTGCAAGGCTCGTGTCCATCGCCCAACCGGAGGCCTTGCCAAAAAACAGATACGTTTGACCGGCGGAGTTGCCGCCTTCGTCATTGGCGTATGCCCCGACAAGGAAGTCGTCGTAACCATCGCCGTTGACATCGCCAGCGTTTGAGACGGCCGCGCCGGCATGCTCCTCCTCGAATGGAGAGCCTGCGCGATCGCCTTCCGCCTCGCCCAAGAACGACGCGTCCGAGTCCGCCAGGCTCGTATCCATCTGAAAGTCCGCGAACAAGGCCGAGGCAGCTGTCAAGAAGACCAACGCCGCCAGCAAAAACACCCTCTTCATCCTGTCATGCCTCCCTACCCACCATCGTGTAGGGGCAGGTCACCGTGCCTGCCCTGTCCAGTTATGATAATAAAA
>DATLAJ010000006.1 GCA_035527515.1 bacterium | reverse complement strand
TATTTCCGAACATATCGCCCAAAAAACGGATTGACTCTCTCATTCTCGCACTCGAAGTAAAGCGCGCGCTTGTCGCTAACTCTTTGAACCGGCGTACCGAGCTCGATCTCGTGCCGGCTGATCCTGAAATCCGACGGCACGAGCGCTCGCAGTCTTATGAGCTCATCCTCATGGCGTTCCTGGTCCAGTTTCAGGCTGTCGAGCTGCGCTGCGAATTTGGCGACTGATTGTTCGAGCTCTTTCTGTTGTGAGAGCCGCCTCTTCAGCTTCTCAATGTTCTCTACCGCCTCCCTGGCCTGCTGGTTTCGGCCCGCCTCCGCTCTCAGCGTTTCAAGTTCTGCATTCAGTTTGGATACGTCGAGATTCAGGCCAGAAAGCTCCGTCCTGAGCGGAGCAGGGGCGGTCATCCCGAGCGTGTGCATGATTATGACGGCGATCATGAAGACCAGCACACCCACTGTGCAGGCCAGTATGTCAAGAAAGGAGAAGTGGAAGAACCCCACTTCAGATGATCGCGAGCTCTTTGCCAACTCCTAAATCCTCGAGCAGGTGCCGTTCAAGAGAAGAAAACCTCCCACTCTTTCAGAACAGGCTCGTAGCCAACCTTGAGCCCGGAACTCTCGGAAAGCTCCCGCAGCTTGTCGAACGTAGCTATCCCTGATGGCCGGACCAGGAGAACAACGTAGTTGCCCGGCGCGTTGACGCCGGCTGCCGAAAGCCACGCCTCGAACGAGCTTGCTCTGAGCTCTTTGTCTGTCATCGGGACGACCTTGCCGGCAGGCCAGATGACCGCCTCGTCTGCACGGCACTCGATGTAAACCGGCTTTGGCAAGGTGGCTGACTCCGAGGGATGCTTCACTGTTGTCAAGACTGACCTGCTGGCTTTCAGCATGGCTGCTTTCGTGCGGAGGTCTTTGAGCTCCGAGATGAGCTTTTGATCGGGTTGCTTGCGCCTCGCCAGGAGCACTTGGAGATGTTCCTTCCTACGTTCGAGCTCCACCAGCAGTCGCTCCAGTTCTTCGAGTTTGGTCTGCTGCTGCACCTGTTCCTTTGGCAGAGGGATGGCTTGTTCGGCAAGGAAGTGCCTGTCCGTGGCGATCTGTTCTTTCAGCTGTTTAAGCTCCTTCTGTTTCGTCGCGAGCTGGCTTCTGCTGCCCAGGATGTCGTTTTCTATTTTCGATGTATCGACGAGGTCCTTGCTGTGAGCGATGAAGATGAACAGAAGGAACACCAGCGAGCCGATTGTGCACGTTAAGACCGCCATGAACGGGAAGTGAAGAACTTCGACCTGCTGGTCGGAGAGCGATCTACGCGTCTTGGCCAAACCCTACGCCCTTTTCAAGATAAGCAAAGACAACCTTGGACTTAAGTATCCCACAACAGAGCCTCCAAGCCTAATCGCATCCGCCCTACTGGATCAACAGGCATCCACAGCACCCGAGCAGGCCACCATCCTTCAGAACAGTCAACACGCAAGCGGCGGACGAAGTTGCCTGAGCGTCGTAGCCGGCTGAGAGATAGCCGGCCTGGCAAGAGCGGTTGGTCTTGGTTTCTCGACCGTTCCCTGGCCAGCTCGCAGAGCTTCACATTTAAGCTGTTTGCAGTAACCTCCCGATAACGTAGAAAGATGGGGCCTTTAGTGCAGCCCTCATAAGTACACAGGGGATGGAGACATGTCTGAATCCGTAGATAAGACGACTGCCGAAGGAGCCCTTCACCTGCGACCTCTCCCTAGTCTGGCGATGATTGAGACGACACTCCGGGAGTGTTGGGATGATCCGACCAAGGACCTATTCCCGAAGGACAGGAGAATGAGCGTGCTTGCTGAGCGCGGGGTCGATGGCATGAGCTGTGAGAACGTCCGGTTGCTCGTCAACGAGATTGTCAGGAGGTTTGCCTCGGGGGGAGTCTATCTCGAGGTTGGCATGTATCGTGGCTGTAGCATCCTTAGCGCGGCGCTGTTCAACGAGACGACGCGCTGCATCGGTATCGATAGTTTCTCTGAGTTTGACGATAAGGGCACAAACGAGGAGATTCTTAGAGAGAATCTGGCGAAATTCGGGCGGCCGTCAAATGTGGAGTATTACAACATGGATTACAGGGAGGCGATCGCGCGCATCTTTGCGGACGAGCCTCTATTACGGGTCGATGTGTATTACTACGACGGGGAGCATACCTACGAGCAACAGGTGGCGGGGCTTGAGATCATGCTGCCTCACCTGTCGGAACGATGCGTCATTTTGGTTGACGATCTGAATTGGGAGTATGTTGAGCGGGCGAACCTGGATTTCTTGAGGGCGCATCCCGAATTCGCGTCGGCTTTCAAGATCAAGGCCAGGGGCTGCGGCACTGACGACTGGTGGAACGGGGTCGAGGTGATCGTGAGAAAGGCCTGATCTCCTTTACTTACGGCGCAGAGGGGCCTTCAGAGTAGTGGGTGCTTGGTTGTTCCCCGCTTTGCCCTTTCTGGTTTCGAGGCGTATATTAGGTTTGCTGGTTTGATGCTTCGACATCTTAGGGCAGCGATCGTTCTAGTGATTGTTGGCAGGGCGGATTTGCATGGGGTTTGTGTTTTTTGAGCACGGGTGAGGACACGCCTAGCGGTCGTTTGGCCCCCAAGGTTCTCAAGCCCAGGAGGGTCGTTCGGATCGAGCCGAAGCTTGAGCCTTGCTTCGCTCGGGTCTCTGGGTTGGCTATGGACCGCCATGGCAACATGTTCCTCAGCGACGAATATAATCACCGGGTGGTCAAAGTGTCCGCCGCGGGCGAGGTCTTGTGGGCGAGCGGAGCCAAGGGGAAGGGCGATGGCTCATTCTCATACCCTCGGGGCATCGCGGTCTTAGAGAATCTCGGCCGTGTGCTTGTCTGCGACAGCTGGAACCACCGGATCGTCGCGCTTGACTTTGAGGGCAAATTCGAGTTCTCGTTCGGCGAGGTCGGCGGCCGTGCAGGGCAGTTCTATGAGCCTCAAGCCATCTGCGCCACCCCTGGGGATGAGCTGATCGTTGTAGATAGGGGAAACCACAGACTTCAGCGTTTCTCCGCGGACGGTCGGTTCAAGGGTGAGGTGGGTCGGCGAGGGAGCGTGTCGGAGCAGGAGATAGCCCTGCTTTACAGCACTCCCCCGGACCTGTTCAGCCCGCCCTGTTTTCTGTTCCCGGCTGGCATCGCCCTAGTGTCGCCCGAGACCGTGGCCGTGCTGGACGTTGGCAATCGTAGAGTCCTAATGTTCACAGACCAGCTGGAATACAAGTCGGAATATCGTCTCTTGGAGGACGATGAGGACGGCAAGTTCACACCGAATGCCATCGCGGCCAACGACGCCGGGTTCTTTTTTCTGCTTGACGCTGGCATGCAAACCGTCATGCAGGTCGCGCCTCCGGCGCTAGTGGTGTCAAGGTTTACGCTTGAGACTCCCGAGGGAGATCAGGATGAGCTCCAGCCGCAGATTCTCGCAACTGCTGGCGGGCTGCTCGTAGCCAGAGGAACACCTGCCGAGCTTCTGTTTTACGAGCCCCAATGGGTCTCTCTCCGGGACGCAGTCATCCAGGTGCGTGATTCTGAGGGTGCAAGGGAAGAGGCAACGGCGTCGCTCGTCGCGCTTGGGATCGATAACCACAACTTGGGGATGATTCACGAGGCGGTCTCAACCGCCGTTTCAGGCGAGGAAGTGTCCTTCAAGAGCCTGCGTGTGGCGGTAGAGGGACTTCTTAAGATCGACAAGAACGAGCAACCAATAAACCTCTATCTGCTACTTTCTCGTGCAGTCCATGAGGCCGAGCGGGAACTGGAGCTAATCGAGGCGAAGGAAGTGGAGCTCCTGCGCGACCTGGAGCCCAAAATAGCGCTATCGGCCACGGAAACCGCGGCCTGCGAGGCCGCCCTGATCGCCGCCGATGCCTCGCCGCATTCCGTAGGCGAGGCGGACGCCCTGCGCGAGTATCAAGAGACGCTGCTTCAGCTGAAGCTCGCGATGGTTCAGAAGAAGCGTGAAGCGCTCGAGTTGGTTGACCTCATGCGAGATGCGGCGGTTTTTTACCGACGTCTGGCTCTTTGGGAAGGATTTGACTTTTGCCTTGGCGTCTTGCTTCAGGTCGCCTTCAAGGAGGCCCAAGCGTTGAGGCAGTCGCTTCAGAGCGTCAGGGACAGGCTTGGCGAGATGGTCGGCCTTTCAAAGACGGTGATGGCCGAGAGTCCTGACGTCAAGGCGCTCACCCGGTTGATCTATATTGGTCGATATCGAGGGGTGCTCCACGCTAACCGCGGGTTACACCTCGGCGTGTTTGCGCGGGTGGCGAGCGCAATCGCATCCGTGCTCGGCGAGCAGCAGGCGCCGTCGTCGGCTCTGTCCAAGTGCATGGAGCGCACAGACAAGACGGAGCAGGAGGTAGCCGCACATCTGCTTGACACAGCAGTTGACGTCTTTTTAGCTGGTGGTGCAGACCAAGAGGTCTTGGGCGCCTCAGGGCGCCTCATCTGGACCTTGTTGAGGTCATACCCTCCGCTCAGGAAGCTCGCCGCGATCAGGAGGCGTCCAGATGCGTTTGAGTTCTTGGGATACGATGTGGAAGACGCCTCTGTTGCTCCGGCTGAACTGGGGCGTTTTATCTATTTGCACGTTTTCGAGAGGGCAATTGCGAAGGGTGAGTCAATAGCTCATTTGGTTCTCGAGGAGGCAGCGGCCGTAGCCTGGAAGGACCGTAGCTTGGCGGACGTTTTGGAGGCCTACCGAAGTAGGTCTGATGACGCTGAGTCGCTGAATAGCCGCAACGAGTTCCTCCTCGACGCCATCAGGCAAGTCAAGAGCAGCGTTGTCAACCACGGACAGAGCTGGGCACGTGTCATCTTGGAGTCATATATGAGGCTTGCCGGTCTTCGTGACTCTCCCAGAGCCACGGCCAACAAGGCGCTCATGGACCTTCTGTCGAATCGACAGGCAGACTGCTATGGATCAGTTCTTGAGGCGCATCGGTTGTCGCTCGAGAGCAGCGCGCAGCTACTGGAGTTGCTCATGAGCGGTGTGATTGCGTTGGGCGACGAGAACCTGGTCTCCATGGTTGGCAGGGAGTTCTCGACCACGCAGCTTGTCGAGAGCGTTACAAAGCTGGCGGCGAGCATCTGCCCTCCGCTGGCGGACAAGTCTGGCAAGCCCATGCACGATAACGATTCGCTGATGAATCTTGGGCAGCGTAACCAGGTTCTACATGTTGTCTTGGGCACGCTAAATCGAGTGAGGTTATTTTTCGCTACGAGTCGTTTCTTTACAACGTTAAGCCGAATTGACTTCGGGGTCCAGCCCGGAGACGATGGTGAGTGGGCATATTTCAGCAAAGGCACAGCGGATTTTCTTGGGGCGGTATCAGAAAGCTACGTTCGCAGCCAGGACGGTTTGCGAGAGTGGCTGTGGTCCCACTGGGGCAAGGAGTCGCTTAGTTCTCGGGATAGCGTTCTCAATGCACAACTGCTTGGAGACGTGGTTGCCTCAAGCGTCCTCCTGGCCGATAGAGACATGCGAAAGGGGCACCTCCTTTGGGCGATACGACGCGCTCTCGACAGACTCCAAAATGATCGAGGCGCGTCCAAGGGGCTCCCCGGCAAGTTGAGGGCAGACCACAGAAACTGGCCACAAAACCTACGGCTCAAGCTGCCGAGAAAACTGCTCAGGGGAACTTTTTACCTTTACTGCGGTCCATCGACCCGGTCAGCCGCTGAGGACTTCTGGAAGAACATCTACGGGGGCTGGGACATGACGTCCGGAGCAGCGACGAGGGCGGGCCTCAATTTCGCCGCAGGGACAATCCGTCCGCGCGCCTCGTTCACTGCTATTAGGACGCCGGACGAGAAGACGGCTGGTAGAATGGGTTTTCTGGACGCGATCGCCGCTTGGATGCAGAAGACCTGCGAGTACTACGTTGATTTCGTTAAGATTCGAGCTGGTCGGCTCGATGAGAGCGGGGCCGCGTTCAAACCCACACCATTTATTGATGGTGCAAAGGACTTGGTAGCAGACCTGCACTTCAAGAGCTGCCACGAGGCAATGCTGACAGTGGTTCCACTTGCGGCATCCTCCGGGCTTGACCTGTCTGGGATTTCGGAGTGGAACTCGGACAGAACGAGAGCAGGTCTTGAGAGTTTAGCCTCGGATGTCATGTCTATTCAGGCGCCGGACAACCTGTGCGACTGGGCGCAGAGTCATGTCGAGACGATTGGCGGCATCTACCGGACATTTTTTGGCCAGTTGAAGGCTGTTTATGAGGTTATCCTGGCCTCGAATGTGGGCAAAGAGATGTGTCTGGACGAGGGTCTCACACCGACTTCGGTTCCAGACGTTGGCGACCAACCGCTGAAGTTCATAGCAGAGCTCGTGCTCGCCAACTACCATTTCGGGACGAAAGTGGCGAGAGCGCGGCGCGCTATCGAAGGCATACGTGAGGTTGCATCTCATGGCGGGCCTTCTGGAGCCGAGCTGCTTTTGTGGGTTGACACGGCAATTGCAGCGGCAGAGAGAACTCTTGGGGAGGTCCAGCGACGCAGGCAGATGCACAGGTCGCATCTGGAGGAGGCCCGGACCCGAACGGTCCAGGCCAGCGCCGGGCAGCACTGGGTCGCCCGTATGGGACAGGTCAGCTGGCTGGACGCGGCGAAGCTCCTGATTGAGATGGCTGATGGCGCCTCGGCACTTCGCTCTGAGCTCGGAGAGGTCCGGAGCGAGCTCATCGTGGATGCCTGGTCACCTGAGGAGTCTTCCGGAAATAGAAGCGAGTTCTTTCAGCGCGCAGAGGCGTCTCTTAGGGCCGACGCGACCCAGGATAAGATCAAGAGAAAACTGCGAGAGATGAGCATGGCGGAGGAATCACCGGGCGAGGACGTCAAGCGAGCTGTTCGGCTTCTCGCGAGGTTCAACGTGCGGGTCCGGGAGAAGATACGCCCCAAAGGCCTTGTCCACCCTTATGGGATCATATCTGATGGGGAGGGCCGCCTCTTGGTGGCAGACCTCGGGGCTGGACGAGTTGGACGCCTGCTTCGGGGATCGAGGTTTTTGGAGGTTCTCGCTGTCCCGAAAGTCCCGGGCCGCTCTGGCTCGTTCGTAGGGCCGTTCGGACTTGCTTTGCTCAACGGGCGCGTCTGGTGCAGTTTCGCTCAGGGGAACTTACTCGTCCAATACGATGAGCGATTCAAGGAGATTGCCAGGGTAGGTCCCACAACGGGGGATGTTAAGTTCGGTCGGCTGATGGGGCTTGCTGTGGACGCTAGACGAGGCCGCCTATATGTCGCGGACTGCGACGGCAACTGCATCTGGATGGTTACAGAGTCAGACGAAGTAGGCTCATTCAGCGTGAAGGAGGCGATTTCGGTGGATGGCCCGCTCGGGGTCGCAGTTGACCGCAGCGGGAGGATCGCCGTCAGCGCCCAAGCTCGAAATGTGGTGCATCTGTTCGACCAGAACTGGGAGCAGATTGGTGTTCTCGATGGTTTCAGCTCCCCGCATCTGGTGGCATTTGCTCCAGATTCCTCGCTGTTCGTTGCGGACACTCACAACGACCGCGTGAAGCGCTTCTCCCAGGACGGTGCGCTTATGTATTCGATCCCTTGCCATGCCCCGGGCGGGGTCTGGGTTGACCGGGACGAGCTGTTTGTAACGGGCGTGGACACGGGGGAGCTTCTGATTTACTCGTTGTCGAGCGAGACATAGCAGCGGCTTTGCGAAAGTGACGGACGGGGGCAATGCATCCATTCCTCCTCAATTGGTTCACGCGGTATTCGTTCGTTGTGGACTTTATTCGCGAAAAGGGCCCAGGTATGGGCCGAATCCTCGAGGTGGGCTCTGGCTCTTTTGGGCTGGGTGCGTTCATTGGTAGGAGGGTCGTGGGTGTGGACAGTCATTTCGATCGCGAACGTCATGCCCTGTTGATACCCGTGCAAGGGCTTGCTGGCCAGCTGCCCTTCAACGATGGCTCGTTCGAGCTTGTAGTCTCGCTTGACCTGATTGAGCACGTGCCTCGGGAGGGCCGGGCCGAGGTGATAGCGGACATGTTTAGGCTCAGCAGTTCTCTTCTGATCATAGGTTGTCCCGTCGGCAAGGCGGCAGAGAGCTGCGACCGTGAGTTCGCAGCATGGCTCAGGCGTGCCGGGAAGCAGGTCCCGTCGTGGGTCTCAGAGCATTTCGAGAGGGGCGTTCCGACCGAGCAGGAGATGCTCTCGGCCATAAAGAGCGTTCCATCTGTTGGACGCGTGGAGGTGTTCCCAAACGAGAACGTAGCGGTGCACATGGCCGCAATTGTCGCTGACCACACGCCCGAGGTCCTTGAGGCGCTGATGCCCAGCCTGAACGAGTATCGCGACGAGTGGCTGCGGTTGTGCAGTAGAGTGAGCTTCGGCGACGGCTATCGTCAGTTTTTCGTCGTGCAGAGAAGCGAGTGAGGTTACGCAGATGAACGTCTCCGTCATCATTCCAACGCACAACCGTTCGCAGGTGCTCCTGCGCTGCCTCAATGCCCTTATCGAGCAACGCCGCGACTTCCCTGGGTCATTCGAGATAGTTGTTGTTGACGATGGCTCAACGGACGGGACGGCGCAGGCCGTGAACGCGTTTCGCGAGAACTGCCCGGTCGAGCTACGGCTGGTTCAGCTTGGGTCGCAAGCAGGGCCAGCGGCCGCTCGGAATCGAGGTCTCGCCGCGGCGAGGTTTCAGATAGTCATATTCATCGGGGACGACATTATCGTTGAGCCGGGATTTCTTCGGCGCCATTGTGCGATGCACCGGCGCTTCCGAGGGGGAAGCGTTGCCGTGCTGGGCTACACCACTTGGCATCCTGAGCTGAAGATAACGCCTTTTATGGGTTGGCTCGAGGACGCTGGAGAGCAGTTCGATTATGGCTTCGTAGAGCGGGAGGGTCCGACGTGGCAGCACTTCTACACGAGCAATATATCACTCAAGCGCCGGTTCATGCTTGAAAACGGCGTCTTTGATGAGGATTTCAAGCAAGCTGCGTTTGAAGACACGGAACTTGGGTTCAGGCTCTTCGAGCGCGGGTTGAGGATTGTCTATTGCAAAGACGCGCTTGCGTATCATCTGCACCCCGACATCGAGCCGATGGAATACTTCCGAGACGGCATTTTCCAGCGTGGGGTGAACGAGGTCGTCTTCCAATGGAAGCATCGGCGGATAGCCGAGCTCTTCGACCGGGACATCTCCTATTGGCGGCGTGTGCTGCTCTCTGCCGCTATGCCGGATGCGTGTCCCTCGATTGACCACCTGCGTCTAGTCGCCAGCGCTAAAAACCGCCCGTCGCGGCTTTTTGCGGAGCATTTCGGCGCCTCTATTTACGAGAGCCTTGCCTCATTTTACCGGGGACGCGGCGCCGCGGATAAGGTGGTTGAGAGGTTTCCAAACCTGGCCGTAGCAGGCGAGCGCCTCGCCCGGGCGTTGGAGGCGGAGCGGGCCAGTGATGTGCCGGGGTCGCTCGACGAGTTCTGGGCCGCTAGGGAAGCTGAGCCGCGGCTGATGGGGCTAGTTCTTCTCTGCGCCGATGCTTTTTTCAGGCACGGCCGTTTCGATCAGGCAGAGAGGCTCTTAAGCGACGCGCTTGAGATGTCGCCTCGGCATCCCTATGTGAATCTGCGTATGGGCGAGTTGTTGCGGAGGTTAGAGAAGGACCCGGCTCGGGCGGGCGATTGCTATCAGGCCGCGCTTGAGGGCGAGATGCTCGACGTTGGGTCTCAGAGCGTGGCTCAGATCGGACTTGGCCTTCTCGAGATGTCGCGCAATGCTCACAAGGCTGCACTTCGCTGGTTCCGCAGGGCGTGCGCCATGGGGGTTGCTGATGCGAATATCACGGCCAGTTGTCTGGTTCATTCTGCGGAGGCGTGCGTTGGGTTGGGCAGGCGCGAGGAGGGTCATCGTCTGCTCGATGAGGTAGGCCGCGTGGGGGGGGTCTGCTCGTCAACCCGTGCTTACGTGGCGTTTCTGAGGGCGGAGCTGTGGCGGCAGCAGGGCAGGCTGGCGCAAGCGCTGAGGATGGTTGATTTGGCCAGGGCTCACTGTGTGAGGGACGATGAGCTGAATGGTCAGATAGAGCTCAAGAAAGGTCAGATCGAGCTCGAGCGCGCTAGGAAGGACCCGACGAAGGCAGTGCGACGCTTCTTGAGGCGCATGCAGTCCCTGATCGATGAGGGGAGATGTTCTCAGAAGATCGGCTTCAGCGCAGTGATAATGCTTAATGAAGCCAGGGCCTTCAGCGCGGCAGCGGCAGTGCTAAAGAGTCTCTCGAAAGTGATCGATTTAGACAGCAGGTTTTTGCGATTGGCGCTAGCCTACAAGAGGATAGGTCTTCTGACGAATGCGGAGGATATGATGTCGTCTCTGGAGTTTTTGCCAGCTTCCGAGCAGGCCGAATGGCATCTTTCTGCGGCGTCGCTGCTTCTCGAGATGGGCTACGACCAGGACGCTGAGGACGAGGTGCGCTCAGCGCTTACCCTCCGACCTGATTGGCCATACGCCAACTACGTTTTGGGCTCGATTATGGAAAGCCGGCACCGCTTGGATGAGGCGAAGGCGCGGTTTGAGGCGGTGCTTGAGCACCGGGACACTGTCGGTGATGACCAACGGAGCAGGCTGCTTGGTGGTGCGCATTATCATTTAGCCTACATTCTCGAGCAGGAAGGGCAGGGCGAGGAGACTCTTCTGCATCTTGAAGCGTGCCTCGAGCTCATCCCCAGGCATCGAAAAGCGATGGATCTGATGGAATCTCTCACCTCCGCGGCGACATTGGTCCCCGGCTAGACCGATTCAGCCGACGTAGCCCCACGGGCTACTATGGCGAAGTCAGCCTAGAGGACGTTCAATTGGCAACACTGGAGATGGATATCGAGGCGAATGATATAGCGAGCTCCCGTGGTCAGGCCGTTGGCAAAGCCGTTGCTGAGTTTTTAAGGCCCAGGAATAAGGTTGCGGTAATCGTTCTCGGCTATAACGGCGCTAATGTCATCGGACCTTGCCTGGAGTCCCTTTTCAAGAGCAGTTATCAGGACATCGAGGTTATCGTAGTAGATAATGGGTCTAGCGATGGCACGGCGGAGGTCGTCCGCGATAAGTTCCCTGCGGCCAGATTGATAAGCACCGGCAAGAATCTCGGCTTTGCGGGAGGGTGCAACGTTGGACTAAGATATTTGTCTGACAAGTCCGACATATCGGACCGATATGACATCGTCATTCTCCTGAACGATGACACGACCATTGAGCCTGATGCGATTGATGAGATAGTGCAGTTTGCCGCTTCCGATCGCGATATAGGGATCATTGGTTGTAAGATATTGTATCCGGATGGGAAGACGATACAACATGCAGGCGCTGCTGTGCTCCCGAATGGACTTACAAGACATTATGGGTATGGCGAGCCCGACAACGGGCAGTTCGACCGTGTGTTTGACGTGGCGTACGTTACGGGTGCGGCGATCGCCATCAAGCGTGAGGTCCTGAATAAGCTTGGGCTATTGGACGCGGGCTATTTCCCCGCCTACTTCGAGGAGGCCGAGTTCTGCGAGCGGGCGAGGCGCTTGGGTTTCAGGGTGGTGTATTTGCCACGGGCGGTAGTCCGCCATTACGAGTCTCACGCGAGCGTAAAGGGCAGCTTCAGCTTCTTCGCTCGTTATCATTGTGGTCGGCTGCGTTACGTGCTGAAGAACTTCACAGCCCGGAGGCTCATTGGCTTCGTGAAAGAGGAGGTTCGCTGGCTTCACAAGGCGGGCTTTCGAGAGCAGGGCAAGCCGTTGATGTTGGCCTATCTCAAGACGCTTTTGAAGCTCCCGATGATACTCTGGGCGAGGCGCCGAGATTGGGTGCCTGAGCGGATCAACCTTCGGATAATAAAAAGCGCGATTAATTTTTCCGAGTCGGCGTTTTACAACCGGCTAGAGGGCTTTTCGCCGATTCTATCGTGGCATGGTTCGAGGGTTCGCGCGGTTTCAGACGAGGGTCGGTTCCGGCTTGCCATGTCGGCGGGCGAAAGGAAACTTTGCCTGAGGGTTGCGGCTAGCGAACAGGCTGGGAAGCCTGTCCTACTGAAGGTCTGGGCAGATAAGAAGCTGCTGGGTGAGGTTGAGGTCGGCGATTACATGCAGAGCTTGAGATTTCAGCTTCCTAAGTCAAATGGCGGGGAATCTCTCGACGGCAGCGAGGTGATCTGGGTCACTTTGAAGCCTGTCGCAGCGTGTGGAAGTCGGGGCAGTGATCGACCCAAAGTTGTCATCAAGAGTGCGTGGGTGGAATAGGTCTAATCTCGCGGAACGCGAGCTTGTTCGGTAAAGAAGATGGTAAGAAGACGACCTCATTCTCAAGGGGTCGTGATTCAACAAGCTTGAATGCGGGATAGACAGGTTAGATGAGGGACACCACGCATACCCAGATCGGCGAGAGACTTCTGAGTTTGGCTAGTGATAGGGTCAGGAATAATGACCTGAAAGTTGCGAGGGAGATACTCGAGGCGACAATATCTCTTTGCCCCAGCAACTCGCTTGCGCACTACCATCTCGGGTCCGTGCTGAAGCGGCTCGGCCGCTGCGAGGAAGGGCCTGGCCAGTTTAAGAAGGCGGAGGCAATAGGCAAGATGTGGCTTGTCCTAGACGTTGATGCTTTCCTTGGAGGTATTTACTTCCACAAGGGCGAGTGCCTGTTGAGCATGGGCAAGAAGGAGCTTGCAGCTCACAGTTTTGGCAAATGCGGTTCTCTAATCCCTAACCACGCGAGAGCAGCTGAATACTTGCGGTCGCTTTCGCCCAAGCCCTCACCCAAAGAGACGGCATCCGATGCGAAGCCGCCCCAGACCGGAGAGTACCAACGCTTGGTGATTGACGGCAAGGAGATATGCAAAGGTCAGTTAGATACTCTGAAGAAATTTGAGTAGATGACCGAGGGTATCGACTTGGGTGGGAAGCGTGTGCTGGATATCGGATTTGGGGCGGGCGCGATGTCTTACTATGCCTGGAAGGCCGGCGCCGCATCAGTTCTTGGAATGGACATAGACCGAGACCTCAGAATAGAGGCGGAAAAGCTCAAGGAACATTACTTCCCTGAAGCCCCCATTAGTTTCGGGGTTTTTCAGGCGTCACGCATTCCAGGCCAATATAACGTGATATTCGCGTCGGCATTGTTCCATTGGCTTGAGGACGTTGACATTACGTTGAGGCGGATGGCAAGAATTCTTCACCCTGATGGGGTGTTCTCTCTGGACGTTTGGGTTACGGACTCCGATATGCGCAGTCCTGCGATCTATAGCCCGCGTCCCGGCCACGCTGGCCGGGTTCATTATTGCGGAATCGCGGACGGGAGAACTCGTCGAGGTTGGGCTGTGAGAGCTTGCCCCAAAAGGTGTGTGAATTAGGTTGGGCGGTGGCTTCTGGAAGCACGAGTACGCCAACAGGTGCTTGCAGATGTGGCCAGGCCATAAAGAGGCCGAGAGGCTAAATAAACAGCTAATCAAAGTGTGGAAATCTCCAAGGAGGACAAATCGATGACACTA
>DATLAJ010000005.1 GCA_035527515.1 bacterium | reverse complement strand
CGGTGAACTGGAGGAGCCGCAGTAGATGCCGCCGCCCTTATCGGTCGCGGTGTTGCCGCTGATCGTGCAGTCGGTCATCGGCGGTGAACTGGAGAAGTCGCAGAAGATGCCGCCGCCGAGGTAGCCCGTCGTGTTGCCGCTGATCGTGCAGCCGGTCATCGTCGGAGAACTGTAGCCATAGCAGCAGATGCCGCCGCCGTAGTGTTCCACCGTGTTGTCCGCGATCGTGCAGTTCGTCAGCGTCGGTGAACTGTGGGAGCAGAAGATGCCCCCGGCGTACTCGGTCGCCGTGTTGCCGCTGATCGTGCAGTTGGTCAGCGTCGGTGAACTGTTCAAATAGCAGTAGATGCCGCCGCCCCCGTGGTTCGCCGTGTTGCCGCTGATCGTGCAGTTCGTCAGCGTCGGTGAACTGGAGCTGCAGTAGATGCCGCCGCCGCCCCAGTCAGGTGCAGATGTACCGTCGGCGTTGCCGCCGGTGATCATGAGGTTTTCGATTGTGAAGTTGTTGACGTTGTTGCAGTAGATGACGTGGAGCGCTACGGTTTCGGCGTAGAGTATGGTTTCGGTTTCGACCGCGCCCGAGAGCGAGACGTAGTCTTGCATCGTGAGGGGGTAGGATTCCCCGATGTTCGAATCGTAAGTGCCCGCGGCTATGTGGATCGTGTGCGGGTCCCCGGAGCTGCCCGGATCGTTCACTTCGATCCAGCTCAGGGCGTAGGTGATTGTCTTCCACGCTCCGGTGTCTGCGCTCGTGCCGTGGCTGCCGTTGTCGGTGCCGTCCGCACCATCAACGTAGTACTCTGCCGCGTAGGCGCCCGTCACCAGAATCACGAGCATCGCGATCATGGTAGCGAGCACCAATCTCATCTCTCGTCGTAAATACATTTCTCTCCTCCATTTTGAAAGATGGTTGTTATGTGTCTATAAACCACAAAGGCGCCAAGACACGATGATTGGTTAGTGTGCAAGAGTCCTTCTTGGATAAGCTCATCTCCAAATGACAGTAATCTGCAAAGCATCAACCATGCAATAGAAGGGAGATTTCGGGTGGACTACCCGCGGTAGGAAAGGAGGTTAGGTGACAGGAGCGCCCTGCACCCTAGCCTCGTTTCGGACTCCCTTCTTAAGCTTTTTAGGCTTCTGGACTGAAGCAATATGGCAATAGTAATCCGTTGTCAAGTGTTTCCTTAGAGAAAGAGGTCAAGGGGTCAATCCGCCTTCGCCAACTTATGCGCCTTAGCGGTGTGCGACGGCGTAGGCTATCGCGGACGAGAAGGGAAAAGCGGACAGAAAGAGCTATCCTGGTGACGTGGGCATCTATGGGTCCCGGGTGGCCGCGTCGGCCGGGAGGTCCTCGCCGTTGAAACCGGAGAACGAGACCAGCACCGTTCGCAGCGCGTGCCGGACGTGCGTGCCTTTCCAGTAAACCTTGCCGCACTTTGGGCAGATTTTGAACTCCTTGTTGGTGTTGAACACGAAGGCCGGAACCTGCGGCTCGACCTCCTCTCTGGTCGCACGCCTCAGCGGCGTGTTGCAGAGAAGGCACCTTGAGAATATCAACGGCGGCTCCAGCGTTATGGGCAATCTGTCGCGTATCGAGCCGAACTGCTCCTTGATGTGATCGCCCTCGACGAATATGATTTTCACGTCCGCCTCAGCCCGCTTGGCAAGTGCGGTGTCCCGCGTGAGCAGAATCCGACCCTGGGACTTGCACGTCTCGATCAGCTCGTCGTCGTCCGCATCGTTTGAGTAGAGAACGTCGAAGCCCACGATGCGCAGCCATTTGGCGAGACGTCCGAGCATCACGTCGGCGCAGAGTTTGGGTCGCTCTTTCGTCTCCCTTGTCATCTAACCGCTCTACGGGCTTACGGGCGGCATGGTCCACGCATGGCTACCGTCCTCGGCCATCTCGAAATCAGCGAACACAGCGGGCAGCTCGGCCTTGAGAACCTTGAGCATCTGGACTGCTATCGACCTGATCTCCCACTGCGCCGTCCGGTGGCACCGGAGCTCGAAAATGTGACGGAACTCCCGCATGTTGGCCGTCATCACGAGCTCCGTCTCGGCAGCGTTGGGGAGAACAAACCTGGCGTCCTCGCGGGGAACTTTGAGCTCGAGCAATCGGCCATACGCATCACGGGCCGCTGCCATCGCCGCCTCGAACACCTTCAGCGCTTCGCCTCGCCTTTCGAGCGACGGGGGAACCACATAGGCGAAATCTCTATCGGAGACATAGCGCTGGGAGCGCTGAGAGAAACTGGCCAGCCTGTGCCTCACCAGTTGATGGGAGAAGGCGCGGGAGACGCCAAGGATGCGGAACGTGGCTGAGGCGTGCTCCAGGACCGATAGATGGCCAAGCTCGATTACCTTCTGAATGAAGTTCGTGCGGGAGCCAGCATCGATGCCGAGGCGGGAGCGATGACAAGTTCGCGCCGCGCGCTCGATCAGCTCCTCGGCGTTCGGCGTGATAGCCAAAAACTGAACTTCAGCCAATCTTTCCCTCACTCCCTCAGATATGACCAACAGCCCGCAAAGGATCGCACGATGGGGCACACAAAGTCAACAAACACGGGCAGCAGTTTCGGCTAGCGGCGGCCGCTAAGAATCGTTGGGAGGGCACTGTAACAGAGGTTCGGGACATGTTGCACGTCGGGACGGCATTATGTATCCGCCCGTGAGAGAGCGGAGCTGGCTGGTCAAGATGCTTGACATCATGGGCGTCCTGAACTATATTTAATTACAGCGATAATCACACCTTAGTTGGGGGTTTGCAGGATGTTTTTGAGCAGCAAGTCAGTGTCCAGTGTCAAGGAAAGGCGTATTTACCCGGTCGTTGCCCTTCGGGATAAGGTGCTCTTCACGGACGTGCTCGTCCCGCTCTTTATAGGCCGAGCGAAATCTGTCAGCGCTGTCAAATCCCTCAAGGAGAGCGAGGACCTTGTAGTGTTCACCATGCAGAAGGACGTGGAGGAGAACGATCCTGCCCCGGAGGGCATTCACAAGGTCGGGGTGCTGGCCAAGGTCAAACAGAGGATAGTGATGTCAGACGACAGCATTAAGGTCCTCGTTGTTGGGCTGAGGCGAGCAATCATAAAACGTTTTGTCCAAACTGAGCCATACCTCTCTGCCGAGGCGGAGTTGATAGAGGAGGCGGAGCTTGCTGACAGTTTCTACGCTCGGCTGCTTGACGAGGTCAAGGATAAGTTCACCTATTGTGTGCAGATAAACCCGCGGTTGGGCAACGAGGTCGCCCGCTCGATCACACGTATCGAGGAGCCGCAGAAACTGTTGGGGGCGATAGTTCAGCATCTCTCGACGCCGAGCAAGATGCAGCAGGAGCTACTGGAGGTGCTCAATATCAGGCCTCAGTTGGAGCGGCTGCTCGACATCTTGGATGCTGAGATCAAGACGCTAGAGCTCGATGACAAGCTCAAGGAGGACGTCAAGAAGCAGCTGGAGCAATCGCAGAAGGAATACTATCTCAACGAGAAGATGAAGGCGATTCAGCGGGAGCTGGGCCGGGATGACAGCACCAAGAACGAGATTCAGGCGCTGAAGGAGCAGATCGACAAGGCCGGGATGCCTGAGGAGGTCAAGGAGAAGGCCGACCAGGAGCTCCGCAAGATGGCGATGATGCCGCCGATCTCTGCCGAGGCCACCGTTTCTCGCAACTACCTTGATTGGCTCGTGTCATTGCCTTGGGACAAGACGACCGAGGACAATTTAGACATTGAAAGGGCGGAGAACATTCTCGAGGCCGAGCACTGGGGCCTTAAGCACGTCAAAGACCGTGTGGTTGAATATCTTGCGGTTCACAAGCTTGTCAAAAAGATCAAGGGGCCGGTCTTATGTTTCGTAGGGCCGCCCGGAGTCGGCAAGACATCGTTTGCAGAATCAGTAGCCAAGGCGCTCGACCGCAAGTTCGTTCGGCTCTCGCTCGGCGGCGTGAGGGACGAGGCCGAGATTCGCGGGCACAGAAGAACGTACATAGGCGCACTGCCGGGAAGGATAATTCAGGCGGTCCGGCGGGCGGGCACCAAGAATCCGGTCTTTCTGCTCGACGAGGTCGATAAGATGACATCAGACTTCCGAGGCGATCCGGCGTCCGCACTTCTTGAGGTGCTTGATCCTGAGCAGAACCACACCTTTACCGATCATTACCTTGGCGTCGATTTTGATCTCTCCCAGGTCCTATTCATAACGACGGCGAACATCGACCATACGATCCCGCCGGCGCTTAAGGACAGGATGGAGATAATCAGGCTGCCGGGCTACACAGAATACGAGAAGATGAAGATTGCCGAGAACTTCCTTATCAAGAAGCAGCTCAGCCAGAACGGCCTGGAGGGCCGCAGCATGGAGTTTACCGAGGATGGCATCAAGAAGATCATCCGCAACTACACTCGTGAGGCCGGCGTGCGCAACTTGGAGCGTGAAATCGGCAGCATCTGCCGCAAACTCGCGAAGCGCGTCGCCAAGGAGGAGCCCGGTGAGGAAAAACAGCGAGAGCCGACCGTGATAACAGCGGTCGAGGTTGAGGAGCTCTTGGGTGTTCCTAGATATCGGCAGACGAAGCGTGAGAAGGAGCATCAGGTTGGCTGCGCCATTGGGCTTGCGTGGACCGAGTTCGGCGGTCAGATACTTAGCACGGAGGTCTTGCTGACAGAGGGCAAAGGGAATCTGCTTCTGACGGGTCATTTGGGCGATGTGATGCAGGAATCGGCCAAAGCTGCCTTGACATTCATCCATTCCAGGGCCAGATCGCTGGGTATCTCCATGGAGGCGTTCAAGAACAATGATGTGCATATCCACGTCCCTGAGGGCGCTATTCCCAAGGACGGCCCATCTGCCGGCATCACGCTCGCAACTGCGCTGGCCTCGGCGTTCTCCGGCAGGCCGGTCAGATGCGATGTGGCTATGACTGGCGAGATTACGCTGCGTGGGAACGTCTTGCCAATAGGCGGCCTGAAAGAAAAGGCCATCGCTGCGCACAGCGCACTCATTAAAAAAGTCATAATTCCAGCTGAGAACGAGAAGGATATGTCGGAGCTCCCCGACGCGATCAAGCAAGACGTCGAGTTCGTTACGGTCAAAACTATGGACGAGGTTCTCCAGATCGCGCTTTTGCCTTCCCCACGGGAGGAGTTCGAGGATCTGCTCGCGTATGACGGGCTCCGGAGCGCGACAAGGGACAGCACCCAAACGGGTGGAGTGGACAGCGACTCGGGCGTGAAGAACTAGGCTCAAGTGTGCTGCACGGTTCTTAATCTAGTCGGAGGTGGTTGAGTGGGTGCTTTCAAAACAGTAACGCTGATATATCCTCGCTACAAGTGGTTCGAGGCCAATGGGCTTGCGGAACCCCTCGGCATTATGACCCTGGTTGCGCTCCTCAAACAGAACGGTTACGACGTCAGGTTCCACGACCTCACGTTCCGGGACGACTTGTCCTGCCTTGACAAAGACGTATCAGAATCTGATCTCGTTGGCATGACGGTTTCCTCTCCTTTGTTTGGCAAGGCCAAGACAGTCATGGACTATATTACGAAGGTGAACCCCGACGCGACGTTCATTGCAGGGGGGCCTCACGCCACGTTCTGGCCTCACGAGGTTCTTGACAGCGGATTTCAATACGCTTTTCAGGGCGAGGCCGAGCTTTCATTTCAGGCTTTCTTGGAAGCAGGGGATGAGAAAGAACGCAAGGCGACCAGAGGACTGGCCTACAAGGAAAATGGCAAGATGGTCGTGAACGAGCGAATGCCGTTCATCCAGGACCTTGATACGGTTCCATTTCCTGACAGGAGCATCATCGAATATGAGAAGTATATTGATGGCCGTGATGGTTGGCGCTTCGAGGTCGCGATGTTAGCGACCCGTGGCTGCAACGCTAAGTGCATCTACTGCGCGCCTTCGCTGCCGTTGTTGTTCGGGACGGCACGCAGCAGGGGTCCCAGACACGTGGTTGACGAGCTGGAATACGTGCTCGACGCCGTTGGCAGGAAACGCCGCGTCTATTTCAAGGACGACACGTTCACGGAGCCTGGCATCGAGTGGATAAGCGAGTTCCACGACTTGATCAAAGAAAGGAAGATCAAGTTTCATTGGCACTGCAATACCAGAGCGGACGGCGTTACCTACGAGATGCTCAAACTGATGAGAGATGTCGGATGCGAGTGCATCAGTTTCGGCGTGGAGAGCGGCTCGCCCAGGATACTCAAGTTTTACCGCAAAGAGGTGGACATCACTGTCGTTGAGCGGGCGTTTTCTTGGTGCCACAAGGCCGGAATCGAGCCTACCTCTAATGTAATGCTCGGGGCACCGATGGAGACTCTGGAGGACCTTGAGATGACCTACCAGCTCATCAGGAGAATAAAGCCCGACGACCTAACCGTCTATTACTGCACCGCGATGCCCGGCAAGGACATTTACGACTGGGCCGTGGAGAACCACCTTCTCAAGAATGAGATAGCCTATGAGGAGTTTGACACCGCTCTCAACCGCGAGGTCGGCAACGTCAACATGCACTTGCAGCACCTGACGATTGATGAGATCAACGAATACAAGCGCAAGATCGAGGCCTACAGGTCCCGGAGAAAACTCACCTCGCCTCGCAACGTCGCCAAGTGGCTGGCGGAGCTCATGAGGTCCCCGGGCGAGGCGCTTAAGAAGGCGAGGTTCGTCCTGCAAAAACTACCTGTCATGCAGACCCACCACCACTACTAGCCTGAGTTTCCTATATATTAGTCGTTGGAGTCGTAATCGGGCAAGAGCTGCTCGGGGACCATCCTGATAGTGCCAGATAGGATGAACAGGTAGTGCCCCGTGCGCCTCAAGATGATGGACGTGCCCAAGGCCTTGAAGGGGTCTCGATAGGCCTCATCACTGCCGGCATCCTCTCTCTTGCCTTCATGGGGTTCTCCGGCCTCGTCCGCGAGTGAGAAAGTCACCGGACGTTTAGCGATTCAATCAGTTTTTTCGCGGCTTCTGTGTCAAGACAGTTGTTCGCAAAAACCTCGGCTAGCAGAGCATCAGAGAGATGGTGGTCAAACTTCTCCTGCTCGAGAGAGGGGAATCTTGCTGCCAACTCAACCACCGTGGGACATCTTTCAAGAAATCCCTTATAGGTTTCACGTATCTTCTCTACTGAGGTCCTGTCGAACTTCAGAGCGATGCCTTCGTCCGAAACGTCCATATTGCCGTAGAAACGCCCAAGAGCCATCAGGGTCCTGTTTATGCGTGAGCCCGTCCATGTAAACCATGTAATCGTGGACCCCTCCCTGTAGAAGCAGGCCTCGCTCAACTTGGAATCCTTAGCTACGCCGCGAGCGTATTCCAAGAGTTCTCTGCTTTGGGGGTCAAGATATGCGATCGTCCCAGCCGACAATAAGACCTCCCGCATTTTCTTTCTGATAGCGGGATGAACATCGGGTCCGTGGCTGCCAGAGAAGAAAGGAAGCCGACCGCCCTTTGAGGGGGTCACTAGGATCTCCCTTCGCTTTCTGTCAACCTCCAGGATCTTCCACCGGCGCCCGGCCAGGATAAGGAAGCCATCCGCTGCGAGGCCGGGATAAAGGAGTACGCTTCCAATGCACTTGTTCTTGTGCATGACACGAATCTCTTCATCAACCCGAAAGGCGGCGTAGAAGTCGAACCTCCTAACTACTCGCTCCCCCTCAATTCCGAGGATTAGATCGCCCTCAGGCATCTGTTCGACCACGTCCTTATCTCCAAGGCAGCGCAAGACCCGGATAAACATCTCTCTGCTTACATTCTTGAATGCGCCGTTCTCGATTAGCCTCTGAAAAAGCCGGTCGGCTTTCAGTCCCCCAGTCTCAGCGATCATGCTCATTATTTGATGTATCAGAGTGGAAGCGTGTATTCTGCCCAGATCTGGGGGCTCACACCACTTCTGAAGCATCAATTCTGACATCGCTATGGCCTGAAGAAGGCCGGGGTAAAGGCGCCTGACTATTGGAGTGCTCTTCCCGGGCTCATACTCATCGATGAACATTCTCATTATGGAGGGCTGGTTAGGATCACGTCCGCTTCTCCCCAAGCGCTGGATCAGCGAACTCACTGACCAGGGAGGACCGATTTGGCCAATAATGGACACGTTCCCGACATCAATACCCATCTCGAGTGTGCTGGAGCAGAAGACCGAAGTGGGGCGATCAGATCGCAGTTCACCCTCGGCATCCTCACGCACGCCCTTCCCAAGTGAACCATGATGAACCCGAAAAGGATTAGGTAGCCCTTTGCGCTGAGATATTCTGCTCACTAGGTCGGCAAAGAACTCCAGTTTGACCTTGCTGTTAGCGAAGATTAGCGCTGTCTTGCCCCTAAAGGCATTGTAGATGTCAGAAGCTAGCTGCTGATCGGCAGCTGTGGCCTCAGGGTCGCGAACCTCAGCACGCCTCCCCTGTGGCGCCACCTTATCTCTCGATCGGTCTTCCTTCGGCCTAAGATACCCATGGATCACGTAGCGGACTGACTTCTCTTCAGTATGATCGTCTATTAAGGAAGCCCTCTCGCTCTGATCGAGGCAGACCCAGTCGCAGGCGTGCTTCATGTCGCCTAGAGTGGCAGAAAGACCAATGATGCCGACCTTCTCTCTTGATCTGGGGGTCAGCCGGTGAATGAGGTTCTTGAGATGTGCTCCCCTCTCTGGGCCCATGAATGAATGCATCTCGTCGATAACAATAAAAGAAAGCCTGCGGAATAATTTATCGATATGTTGTGGCCGATTGATGAACATAGATTCCAGTGATTCGGGGGTGATGAGCAGCACGCCCGAGGGGCTCTTGAGCAAGGACTTCTTGGACGACTGGCCTACATCTCCATGCCATCTCCAGACAGGGATAGAGGCGCGCTGACACAGGTCCTCTAATCTCCGAAACTGGTCGTTAATGAGTGCCTTCAAAGGGCCCACATAAAGCGCCCTGACGCCCTCAGAGCAGTCGTCAACGATCTCTGAAAGTATCGGCAGAAAAGCCGCCTCGGTTTTGCCGCCCGCTGTCTGGGCTGAAATGACGATGCGATTACTTCTCGCTAAGATTATCTCTCGAATGGCATCGACCTGAATTGGCCGAAGCTCGGTCCACTTCATGTCGTACAGCTTTCGTTGGATCGAGGCATGCAGAAGGTCGAAGGCTCTCTGATTGCTCTCGGGCAAGACGGACCTCCGCGAGCACATTATAGCTTGAATGCCTTGAGATCACCGTTTCGATCGTCATCTGGAACCCGTGAGGGGCTTTTCTGGTCAGCACCTGACGTGGTCTTGGTTCTGGACAGGAGGGTCTTCCAAGCCATTTCTGGGTTCTGGTCAAGAATCGACAGAAAGCCCACGAACTCCATGGCCGCCTCACGAGGAGTGAGGTAATAATCAGAGCCCAGTTTCTTTGAGCAATGAATCATGAACTCCTTCAGCGCCTCGTCGGGCACGAGATGCTTGCTCGGATCGCCACTGGCAAAGACGTTTCTGATGTTAAGAAGTAGAACATAGAGGTGTTCGGGAGATAGGTTCCCTATACGGATGACCGGCCCTGAGAAATCCTTCCGTCCCTCCACGGCAAAAGGGTTCTCCGCAAGCCTCGTGGCGAGCGCTTCATAGCTATAGAGCCCTCTACGGCGGTCCTCAAGGAATGAGTCGGTCCCAGCGAAGAGAAATCCGATCCCGCTTACATTGCCCTGATTGCAGTCGTTGACCACTCTCAGAAGCACCTCATAATTCCCATTTCTCGCCCGCGAATTGCTCAACCGGTGAGAGAGCACCCCCATCTCATCTATGTTTACCAGAAGCCCGGCATATCCGGCCATGCGGACGAACGCCGCCACGAGCTTCAAATAATCATAGATATTCCGATCGTCAATGATCGACCTGACGCCTAAATCTTGTCTTGCCTCGGTCTTGGTGGTGTATTGAGCGCGCAGCCAGCGAAGCGCGTATGCCATTAACAGGTCGTCCTGACTGTGAAAGCCCTGAAGGTACCTGATAGCAACGTTGGCGAAGTCGTAGCCGCTCACCAAGTCCTGCAAGGGCCTCAGTCGCTTATGTATCTCCTTGCCAACATCTTCCTCAGTTCCGCCGGACTCCCTGACCCGGAAATCGACATCCGATACCCACCTCTCCACAACGCTTGCTATCGCCCCACCCATCGGTCTCGATAGAACTGCCATGTTCTGCATCAGTTCCGCATACAAGGCTCGTGCCTGTCCCTGCCTGGAGTACAGCCTGCGGTCCGTCGTTAGATCCGCCTGAACAACGACAAACCTCTTGTGCAGGGCCAGTATTCTGGAGAGGTTCAGCAGAAAACTCTTGCCAGACCCATAACGGCCTATGACGAGTCGCACCGTAGAGCCGCCCTCGGCGATGAGATCTAGGTCGCGAATGATGGCCTCGACCTCGTCCTTTCTCCCCACCTGAATATGCTGAAGGCCTATCTTGGGTACCACTCCCGCGCGGAGCGACTGCAATATGGCGCTTCGTTCCCTTTGTTTAATGGGTTTGTTCATCGAGAGCTTTCCTCAACAGTGAAAGATTCAGGACCACCGGCTCCCCGTCCTCTATCAGGAAATCTCCAAGTGCCTGGTCGGCCCACTCGTTTATCGTCCCAATAGCATCTGATACCATAAAACCATGTTGGCGCACAAGGCTTTCAAAGCTCTTCCTATCCCATGATTTGCGTCGCAACAACTGCTTCAGAAGCGCTTGGTATCGTGAACCGAGGCCGATCTCACCCTCCGGGCACTTCTTGGAAGGGACGTTGGCCTCGCCGCCCGCGAGACCTTCAGCCTGTTCGAAGATGCTGGCCAGTTTATGTCCGATCTGCACAGACTCTGCCTCTAGCTTTAAGATCTCATCCTCGCTCATTTGGCGGATCTCATCCTCGGCTGTCCGCTGTGGCGGGATTCTCTCGCCTGCTCGCTTCGACGGCCTCCCAGTCCTCACCTCAACTGCGTGAGCCGGATATTCACGAAATTCCTCCAGCAACTTGCGCCTCGGCGGATACCGCAGCTTCCTGAGGGCCTTTGCCTCGATCCCGTCGATGCATTGGCGCGTGACGTTGAACATGACGCCAGCCTCCTCAGGGGTGTGTTCGTATCCGGCCTGGATGCCGAATCTGAGCATAATTATCATCTCCTCGCGCAGCGTCAGATGCTCTCTCAGAAGCTGGTGAGTGATCTCCCTGAGGTTCTGACGATCGAACGCGTCGGCCGGGGAGATTATCTTCTTGTCCTCAATCAGGTCCTCGATGCAGGTTTCTTCGTACCCGTTCACGCGGGTCTGCAATGGCACTGGCTCCTGAGCGAACAGGATGGCCTCACTGATTTCTTCGACAGACATCCCAAGTATCTCAGCAAGCTCTTCAGCTGGCAGTTCACCGATATCCTGCGGAAGAAGTTGCTCACGCAACGCTTTTCTGAACAGAGTGTCTCTTATCTGCGTAAGCCACCCTCTTGCCATCACCAACCCAGAGGTATGTTGCTCCTTCTCACCTGGACGTCATCGAACACGGCGAAGACGGCATCGCCGAGGAACTTGATGAGGGCGCCGCCATTTTTGTGAACGGCATCGACAACGACCTCCACCGCCGCATTCACGACATGCGAAAGGGTCTCCGCCGCCTCTTTGTATTGCTTGACGTCCGCCGTGAAACTACGGCCATCGATGAGTATCGAGCCAAATGTGTAGGAATCTATCGTGTCGAGCTTCGATCGAGCTTCCGGCATGGCTGGTTCCCCTTCAATCAAAATGTTTGGCAGCGTTCATGATCCTGAGATGCCGCGATTATGCGTGTAAATTCAAGCTAGGCCGCTAGGGTTGTTTTGTCAACATTCTCTCAGGAGTTTTCGTAGAACTGTCGGACGGATCGCTGAATCCCGACGGTATAGGCACTTTCAGAACACTTACGAAGTCCAATACCCTTGTATGAGAGAACACGCCGCAGTCAGCCGTCCCGAATCTGTCAGGGGCAGCCCTTCAGAGCGGGCATTTGGGTCGGGCGATTCACAACATCCTGTACAGGAAGAATATGCCGAGATAGGCGGCCATTGACAGTATGCACGGGAGAATCAAGAGCTTGGCGACCTGAAGGTATTTAACCTCGAAGTACTCGTTGGAGAGTATGAGGCATAGGTGCACCGGGGTAAGCATTACGGCTATGTACCCGGCGACGGAGAACATGAATACGTACGCCACAAGTTCATTTGGAGGGAGAGCAGATGCGAAAACTGGATACAGGATCGGCAGACCTATCCCGACGTAGGCGACAACTAACCCCGTAACAAAGCTCACGAGGAACGGGACTGCAAATGCAAGTAGTAGCACCGGGGTCTCCTGCCCTCTTAGAGACTCTGTGATCTGTGCTATGGCACCCGCATCCTTGAGCACTTGGCTGAAGATCAGGATCGAGGCAACCGTGAGCATCATCATTGAGACCCGTCTGTTAAAGACCATTTTGACGACCGTTCGGGTCTTTAGGCCGGAACCCCAAAGTGCGACAGTTATTCCGACGAGGAGCGCGATGACGAGGGGGGACCTTGCAGGCAGCTTATGGAGATGGATTCCGGCCGATTCAAACGCACCTCGTAAGCTCATAAGTGCGAAGTTGATGATGATAACGGTCAAGATCGCACGGCTTATGCTGAGGAGTTGGAGGACTGAGCCGTGGGATTTGGGTGTCTCACGTGCTCGTGTGCGTTTCGGCAGCCAGCGGAGGTAGAAGAAGTAACCGACGAGCACCATGACGGCTGACGCGGGGAGGAAGATGACGATGATCTTGGCTATACTGAAGCCCGTTATCGCGCTCATGAGGATGACGGAAGGATAGAACGGCCACCAGTATTCCCAGATATGCCTGAACCAGAAGTTGACGGTCGCGCTCTGGACTCTGCTAATTCCGAGGCCCTGCGACGCCTCGTCAACGAGGGGTGCGGAGAACCTTGCCCCACCGGGCATTGGCAGGAGCCCGACGATCGCAGTCATCATCGGGACGGCCAATCGTGGATTGTGGACAACTTCTCTGACCGCGGCCACAAGCTTCCGCAGCTGTTTAGTCTCCTGGAGCACAGCGGAAAACAGCACAATCAGCAGAACGATCAGCAAGAGCATAACATTCGGCAGGTCGAACATGCCCACCAGCGTGCTGCGCCCGAGGGCACCCAGCGGCATCCCAAGCCAGAGGCCAAGAGCGATCGAGCCGGCGAAGAGTGAAACGCCGAGCGGCGACTTCAATTTAAGGCTGAAGATAACAGCGAAAAATACGAATACTATCTTGGCTACGGGCGACATTCCCGCCTATATAACCTATGCGCCGGCGTCAATCAACTTTAAGTCAATCCGCCCGAGGGGAACCTGGACCGACCGGACACGAACCTTTATTGCGTCACCCATTCTGAACTGTTTGCCGGTTTTCAGCCCGATGATGCATTGCTTCTCCTCGTTGAACGAATACCGGTCGTCCGAAAGGGATATTAACGGCACAAATCCCTCGACGAAGAACTGGTCTAGCTCCACAAAGAAGCCCTTCATAGTTAGCCCCGAGATGATCCCCGTGAACCGCTCCCCTACCCTGTCCGCCATGAACTGCGCCTGGCGCATCTTGACTATCTTTCGCTCCGCGCCCATCGCGGCCCGCTCGCGGACGGAACAGTGATGCGATGCCTCTTTCAGCGTCTCGCTGGTCATTTTGACCTTGACCTTGGACTTGCCCTTCAGCTGCTGCTTGAGGAACCTGTGAATCATAAGATCGGGATAGCGCCTGATCGGCGACGTGAAGTGGGCGTAGCAGTCAGACGCAAGCCCGAAGTGCCCGATATTCTCGGGCGAATACTTCGCTATCTTGAGTGCTCGCAGTATGAGATAGGAGACCAGGCGCTCTATCCGCTTGCCGCGAACCTTCTCGATAAGCTGCTGGAACTTATCCGAAACGTCCCCTCCGGCGAAAGAGACCTTCGTGCCGACCGACTTGAGCGTCTGAGCAAGTCCGATGAGTGATTCGTCGTCCGGCGGCTCATGCACCCTGTAGGCACAACTGGAACCGCTGACGGTGAGGTATGAGGCGATCGCCTCGTTCGCTGCAATCATAAACTCCTCGATCAGCCTGTGCGCGGGGTTGCGCACCTCGCGAACGATGTCCTCGGGCTTGCCCTGGAGGTCGAGTATGATTACCGGGTCAGGCAGGTCGAAGTCGAGGCTCCCGCGGCTCCTCCGGGCTTTCGTCAGAAGCTGCGCCACATCATCCATTTCATACAGGTATTGGGCGAACCCGGGGGCATTCTGCGCGTCATCAGAGCCTTTTCTATGCTGCTCAAGCAGCGAGCCAACCTCCGTGTATGTCAGTCTCGCATTACTGCGGATAACGCTCTCAAAAGATTTTGAAGCACGAACCTTGCCCTGCTTGTCCAAATCCATCTCAACACTCATCGCCAGCCTGTCCTCGTTCGGCTTCAGGCTGCATATCTCGTTGGAGAGCTCGAAAGGCAGCATCGGGATAACGCTCCCTGGGAAATAAACGCTGTTGCCTCGCTCATAAGCGTCTTTGTCAAGGGCTGAATCCTCAACCACGTAGTGGCTGACATCCGCAATGTGAATCCACAGCCGAAATCCCCCGTCCCGCCGCTCGATGCTCACTGCATCGTCGAAATCTTTCGCCTGCTCGCCGTCGATCGTGAACGTGACCAAACTGCGAAGGTCCGCTCGACCCCGGAGGTCGCTCTCAGTTATGGCCCGCGGAACTTTGCTCGCCTCGCTAAGCGACTCCTCTGAAAACACGGTCGGTATGTTGAACCTGGCGATGACTATCCTGCACAACACCTCCGGATCGTCCGGCCTACCCCAGACCTCGACGATGGACACATCCATACGATTGGAGCGGTCATCGATTCTATCTATGACCGCATTTACGACTAGCCCATCCTCGACAGGGCCGGCCTCGTTATTGACAACCACTACCTCGTGAAAGACCTTAGCCGACAGCGGCACGAGAAACATCCCCTCCCTCCTCTTGAGAACCTTTCCCGCTAGCTCACGCCTTGTGCGCTTCACGATCCTAACGATCTGCCCGGTTGTCCGCCCACCGCGCCGTTTTGTGAACGCAACCTCAACAATATCGCCGTCGATTGCCCCACCCCAGCGATGCGCGGGCACAAAGATGTCATTGGTCTCCGGAGAGAGTGGAATGACGAAGCCGAACCGCTCGTTAGTCGGCTCGAAGCGACCCACTAGCCGCTGCTTGACCGATGTTACACAGAACTTGCCATCTGCATCCTTGCTTACCTTACCTCGAGAGACGAGATGGGCGAGCTGCTTGAGAACCGCGCTGCGCTCCCGCCCAGTGGCAAGCTGCTGCTGAATCTCCCGCAGGCTGAGGCTCTGACCGCCTCTACGCTTCAGAATGTTCAGTATTCGCCGCTCAGTTCTGTCCATAATTCTCCTTAGCCTGTCCCGCAACTTTAGACAAGTCCGCCCTCCTTATGCACCAAAGCGATTCGATTCTCAATTGTAAACATTTGCCTGGGTTTGATCCTGGATTGTAGGCAATGTGGCTCGGCTTTGGCCGAGATGACGAGAATGCTACCATTCATAGCCCACAACTTGCAGTTGCGAGACTGCCATGAGCCGAACCACTTATCGAGGCTGTCCAACAAGTCGGGTCTGAGGTTGTGTAGGGGCGGGGCTTGTCTCCGCCCATCTATATATTCGGGCAGACACAAGCCTGCCCCTACATGCGGCATACCCCGCTGCGTCATCGCCGTTGAAACCGACTTATTGGACCGCCTCTATCAGCGTGCCGGACTGCTTAACTCTTAACGATAAGCGGCGCAAAACCGAGATCGTCAAAGACCCTATCGACAAAGTGCATGGCCCGGCTTTTCAGATTGAGCAGGGCGAGGTGCTCGCTGTGGCGGAGGTATTGGCGTTCGACGAGCTTTATTGCGTTGGCGAAATGGGCTGGCTCGACGCAGTCCTTGCCATCCTGAAGGGCGAAGACCTTGGATAGCCACTTCGTAACGCCATAGATGAGTAGGAGCATGTTGTAGCCTCTGAAAACGCCATATTGCGCGATGAGGGTCTTGCGGAAGATGCAGTGCGACAGGTATCTTGCGGCCAGCTCGCTTATCCTTGTGTCCTCTGCATCGAATGCCACATCGCACAGCCTCCTGAGCGGGACCGGCTCAGCGAGCACCGGCACCCTGATCTTGCCCACATTAAGCGTCTGTTTGGTGTTATTTATCCAGGTGCTCAGCAGAACTCTCAGCTTGCCCTTCCGCTCCGAGGCGCTCGACGCAAACGTCAAGAACGTGATCACGAAAAGCTGCTGGCGATGTCTCGAACACATTTGCTTGCCCTTCTTAGCTATTAAATAGAGCTTCTGAATGTGCCTCGGCGCAAACTTGGCGAGGCGCTTGTCGATGGCATCCTCGTTTAGGGTTATTCTCTCGTCGTCGTAGATATTCTTGCAGAGGCTGAACAGGAAGATGTTCCCCGCAACTAGACGGTCCTCAAGAGTTGGTTGCTGGGCTGAGAGAATGCTAAGCAGCTTCTCCTCAATGAGGAGATAGGCGTCGTAATTGATCGAGATTCTAGTCTTAAGGCGGATTTTGCCGCCAACGGCAAGCTTCCGCCTGCTCTGCGGGAATAGCTTCAGAAGTTCCTGCTGATACTGGTCAATTGGCTCGCCCCTGTTGTGCAAAACCTCATTGCAGACGAACGACACGTCAACGACAACGCCTCGAGGCGTCTCGATAAACCTGAACGGGAACTCCCTGCACACAAGGGGTTTCGCGTCGTATCCCAACCGCTTGTGAATGGCGCAGAGGTTATCGGCTCCCAGAAGCGAGCAGCCAGCTTTAGAGGGGTCTGGCTTGATGACTCCTGCTGCGCCGGGCGTCTCGCGCTGGTTGTCAACAGGACGGATGTAGCTCTTGATGTTGTCGGGCAGCCCGTCGAGGCAGCCCTGCTCCACTTCGACCACCCATCGCTGACGACAGCAATCCCCACATGCTACACACTGATAGCGTGTGTTTGGCGGGCATATAAAGTTAGGCACGCTGGGACGATTCTGTTCCAAGTTCGGACATCCTTTGGGGTTTTGGCCGAGGAAGCCCCCGACGTTGGCTCAAACGCACTCTGGGATATATCCCAGAATCATTGACTCGCTCTCGTAGCGGGGAATCCGTGCATTTGCCCATACGTATCGGGCAGACACGGGCATCTGGCCGTACATGTTATCGCCGCAGCCCACTTGGGCCGCCGATGAACCCCACCATTGGCGCTAAGAGGCCTCTACGCCGCCTTCTAGTCAGTTCCCTCTGATAACTTATCAGAATCCTTGGGGCTAAGCATCACAAGCCTCACCCAAACCGCGAACACAAGGCAGACCATAGTGAACCGCCACACCCCCGTAGCCGTCACAAAATGCTGAATGCCCGCAAGCTTAAAAATGATGCAGACAATAAAACTGATGACCGCACCGGCAATCGCCAGCTTCTCTAGCCCTTTCATGGCACACTCCCTCAGTTGACACTTTTAACTATCTGTTGCTTCCGTGCCATGAAGCCTATCAAAGGCGAGGCGCATTGTCAAAAGCTTGCTTCAGACCTGGCCATTCCGACCAAGCCACGGCCCTCCAAGACAGTCTCATGGCTGCCTCTAGGTTTGGGACTTCGGCGCTCGAGCTTCGCTCAGACTCGCCGGCCGACGACGATGTCACTGGTTGATGCGCCGGCTTTGCCCTCGCTCTTTTTATTGAGCTCCTTGCTGGAGTAGTCGCCTACGTATTGCAGACCTGCTTCGGCGAGCATCGACTTGAGCTCGTCCACAGTGTAGCAGCGGATCGTCTCGTCTGCATAGTAGCCGGGCTCTGGTTTCGGGACGATCATTGTGCCGTCCTCTTGGATCAGGAAGGTCCTTGCGCGATAGCACTGCGTCTCAGGCTCGAACCAGCTCTCATAAAGGTCCCATCCTTTCTCTGTCTTGGCCCAGCTTCTGACATGCTCTGACCTGTACTTCGGCGATATATACATGATGAAAACAAAGCCCCCGCGAACAAGCGCCCGGCGAACCGATGTGAGCAGCCGCCTGTCCTCCTCTTCCCCAAAAAAGCCGAAACTGCCGCTCAAAATCGTGCACAGCTCGAACTTCTGGTCGTAGCTGATATCGCGCATGTCCCCCACGATAAACTCGCCCTCAAGTCGCGCCTCACGAAACAGCCTCCTTGCGAAGTCGATCAGGGAAGGCGCTATGTCGATCCCCGTGGTGCGGTAGCCCTTGGCCGCGAAGATTCTGGCCTGGTCGCCGCCTCCACACGCCAGGTCGAGAATCCTTGCTGGCGGCTCCAGGTGGCAGACCCTCTCGATGAAGTCCACGAGCCGTCGGTCCCAATCGAATATCTCTGGGATTCGGTGCCGATGCTCCACGCGAAAGTAATAAGCCCAGAACTCGTTCCAAGACCTCGGAACAACTTTAAGCATGGCAAACCCTCTTTGTGTGCGCACCACATGCGCATGATTCTGACGGCGGTCACCAGTAAGTCAAAGCCTAAAAGCTGCGCGCCAGATTACTGCCCCATCAAACGTCCGCCTCAACAGTGCTAGCGCCTTTTCAACGCAACGTTACTAGAAATATCGTCATCTTACCACCTGGTTACCACCTCAGGAGTTTTCGTATTTCCCTGTGCTGGTTGACCGGGTATGTGGCTATATGGGGGGCTTCAGGGTATGGGAAAGGTGGGATTGAGTTCTGGTGGCTATTGCTTGAGTCCCCTGAAAGGGGGCCACGTGAGTAGCCCCGTGT
>DATLAJ010000004.1 GCA_035527515.1 bacterium | reverse complement strand
AATCAACTCAAGCTCAGATCACCATGCGTGGCATCGCGGCTCGTTTTGGCCGTTCTGCTGAGTCGTCTGGTCTGTTTCCCGCCTCCAACTTCCCTCGCCGCTAACACCTGTCCCCCTGGATGACTTCTGTGCCCATGGGTTTTCATTCCTGCTTCGCTGCCCGTTCGGCCGCGGGCGGATTACTCACGCCCTAGTGTTTACTGATGGCACTGTCCGCCGATTCCTGGCGACAGATTCCTATCGGACCAATAGTGGTTCAACCGGTTGATTTGCGAATGTTTGCTGGCGATTCTCCAAATCAACCGCCCCACCGTGGGTCGGGCAACAAAGGCTGGCCACTTGAAAGCGTTCGCCGACGCAACACTATGGCCGTTCTGTTGCGTTTTCCTTCCAGCCCTTGTTCTAGCCTCAGCACTTGCCGTGACCGCTCGCCCCCGCACTTCGGCACGTAGTGTTGCATTTGGCTGACTCTCTCCTGCCACCGAGCCGCCGTTCTGGTAGACTCTAGGCACAGCGGATGCTCAGATTCAGAGGCACCCTCCCATGGACATCGGCACACGACTGCAAGAACTGCGGCACGCTAAGAGCCTCACCCAGGACGACATGGAGCATCGAACCGGGCTCTCGCGTACATTCATTTCACGCATAGAGAACGGGCACGCGCCACCGGCCCTCAAAACCCTGGAGAGGCTTGCCCGAGGCTTGAAGGTTCCTCTCTGGCAACTCTTCCACGGGAACGATGGATCACCCGCAAACCTTGCACCTTCCCAGCGGGTGACCATCGAGGAATTGATCGCAGACAGTCCTCTGAAGGACGCCCGGTACCTCGTCAAGTTGCAGCGGTTCACAGGTCGGATGGATGAGGCCGACCGGAAGATGTTGCTCGCGGTGGCGCAGAAGATGGCCAAGCGGGGAGGCAAACGTGACTGACTGGGACAAGAGGATCACCGTCAGCGTCGAGGAGCTGACCCTGAGCAACTCGCTGCAACTGACGGCGCTGGTGGAGTTGCTGGAAGAGAGAGGGATTGTCACGCGGGACCAGGTGGTCGAACGCGTGAAGGCTATCAGGGACAGAAAAAGCCCGCGCTGAGCCGCTCTAGCGGTCTTACACAAACGTGCGAGATCCTGTTGGATGGGAGGTGTGGAATGAAACGTGCCGTTATTCTGTCTGTTGTTCTGAGTCTGGCAATTCCACTCTGGGCCGGGAAAAAGGACGACGTTGATCCCAGGCTTGCACATGTGAAGTCAATCTTCGTCAAGGGTAACAACCAAGCTGCGGATAAGGCACGCGAGATCCTGCGCAAGGGGAAAACCTGCTTCGCCCTTGCCAGTAATCCCGACGAAGCTGATGCTGTTCTGGAGATGGCCGACAGCGCCACACCCGATACGGGCATCTTTGGGAGTATGGGAGCACGGCACAATGTTGTGTCCGGCACTCTGACCCTGAAGTCGGGCGATCTGATCTGGTCCCGAAGCGAGCGGTTCTCCGATGCGCCCCTCATGAGCGGCGCTAAGACAGCAGCAGACATACTAATTCATGAGTTAGCCAAAGACGCCGACTGCAAGAAGCGGAAGAAGTAAGGCGTAGTGGCACGTTTGGAAGGCGAAACATGGACATCGGCACCCGACTCTACGAATTGCGACAGGCAAAGGGGTACTCCCAAGGCGACATCCAGCACCGGACAGGCCTGCTGCGCTGCTACGTCTCTCGTGTCGAGAACGGGCACACGCTCCCGAACCTGGAAACCCTGGAGAAGTGGGCTAAGGCTCTCGACGTGGAGCTGTATCAGCTTTTCTTTGCTGGCGAAGGGAAGCCCGAGCCGCCCCCGGTAATGCCAAAGCCTCCCGAGCCACCTTTCGGAACAGAAGGAGCCGCGCTGTTCAAGGTCTTCAGCAAGATGTCCAAACCCAATCGAAGGTTGCTGCTGGACATGGCCCGGAAGATGGCCACGACGGAGAGGCGCAAATGAGCGACCAAGATGAGAAAGTAACCGTGGGCGATTTCCCAGCTGTTCGCCTGCTCCGGCCGGTGCAAAGATGCGGTCAGCCTCACCTCAGAGGCGGGGGTCGCTGTTGGAATCCAAATTCTTCCGCGTCCGAGTAATGTACCCAGGTCTGCCCGCAGAGAACTGCGACCGCAAGATTCCGTGCCTCAAAGCCCCCGTCGCCAATTCATGCAAAATACTTGACGCTACCCGTGGTGATCTAACCTTGAGCTGACAGGGCGGCTGGCGTAGAATCTCTGGCCGTGCGAAAGTTGAAATTGGGAATTCCCATCTGAAGGTTCTTTGGCGGGAAATGATAAAAGGGAGTATGAGTGCAGCGCGCAAGCGGCGTTCGATTTTTTTCGAGCTCCGGGCGGCTCTGTGTTTTGTGATCCTGGCCCTCCTCGTTTTCCATTTTCAGCAGCTTTCCCCTTTCTTATGGTTCCTAGGGACGGGTTACCTCGTTTCTAATCTTCTCATCCGTGTTCTGCCTGCAACCTGGTTTGAGCACCCTGCCGTGGGCTACACCGTATTTTTCCTGGACATCGCCGGGCTGACAATCGTCCTCTATTCGATCTCGGGGATCGGGTCCGACACCCTGTTGCTGTTCTACTTCACCATTCTAATGGCGACGCTCGGTGAAGACGTGCCCAAGAGCGTGGGGATCGCCTTTGGCGCCTCGGCCATCTACGTATGGCTCCACTTGGGGCGGGGGGACAGTATGCTGGGGGAGCCGATGGAGCTGTTGCGGATTCCCCTCTTCCTGGTGACCGCACTGCTGTGTGGTTATCTGGCACAGGAACTCCGCCGCCACAAGCGGCAAATCCAAGGCTTGAAAGAGATTCAAAAAATCTTGGAGGTGCAGGCGGACATCTCAGTGAGCGACCTGGCGCAAAGTGAGAGCTTGCGGACTGCCGCCCAAGAGTTGGCTCGGCGATTTCGCGACCTCGTCCAAGATCTCAATGCCATCGTATGGGAAATGGAGGTGCCCACATTGCAGATCACCTTCGTGAGTCGCCAGGCTGAGCGTGTGCTCGGCTATCCTGTGGAAAGGTGGCTGATCGAAAGGGACTTCTGGGTCAATCACATCCATCCCGAGGAGCGCGAACATGTCGTTGCGTTCTGTCGCAAGGCCGTCGATGAGGGCAAGGATTACAATCTCCAATATCGTGCGCTGGCGGCAGATGGCAGAGTGGTATGGCTTCAGGACATTGTGCGCCTGATACGGGACGGCACAGACCGTGTTCGGGGACTGCGCGGCGTGATGGTAGACATAACCGAGCGCAAGCAACTTGAGGAACAGTTCCAACAGGCGCAAAAGATGGAGGCGGTTGGGCGGCTGGCAGGCGGCGTCGCACACGACTTCAACAACCTACTGACCGTCATCACGGGGTACGCGCAGTTGCTTCTGGGGCGTTTGGAGGCAAATGACCCGCTACGTCAATTTGTGGATGAGATCCAGAACGCAGGCGGACGTGCCGCCGCGCTGACTCGCCGCCTACTGGCCTTCAGTCGCAAGCAGGCAATCACTCCCCAGGTGCTGGATCTGAAC
>DATLAJ010000003.1 GCA_035527515.1 bacterium | reverse complement strand
CAGAATCCAGAGTCATCCCGTGTGACTCGCCATCTATGAGGACCTCAATCCTTGCGGGCGCGTCGTCGTCCGCGTCAAAGTAGGCAACCGTGTATGTGAAATTGGTCGAGCTGTTTCCGGAATCTGGCGAGACCGAGCCATCCGAAAGCTCCGGGCCTCTGTTAATCTCGGCGGAGAGTTTATATCCACCGGTGCTGGACTCGCTATTATCCTCGACCTTGACGTAGTATGTGCCGCTGGCTGTGCAGGTCCACTCTACTTTCGAGGCATAGCCGCCCCCGCTGTTGTCGTCCTCATCGATCAACGTCTCGCAATCGTCCTCATAGAGGTAAAGGTGTGTGTCGCAGCCGTCGAGTTCTGAGGTCTGTATCACGTATTCCGCGTCCGCTATCGCCTCGAGGTAAGCCCAGTCCTCGTCGGCGGCCGGATACAGCGAGCGATCCTGCTTGGTTCCGTCCGTCTCAAGCTCCTTGGCATCCTCACAACAATCATCTGGCTCGTAGTCGTCCGTAACGTCCGGACCATCATACGAGCCGTGCTTCGGCAGCCGCACCGACGAGCCGTCCTCGTCAGTGAAGAAAAAATAGAACTCGTGCCCGCCGTGGCTCAGCGTCGTCTCGTAGCGATATTCACCGTCGGCTGCATCGCCGGAATACAGCGTCATTGTGTGCGAGGCGCCGTCAATATAGACAAGTTCAAGAATCGGAGAACTACCATCCTGATCGTAGTAATAGACAGAATACGTGAACGTCTCTTCCTCGGTGCCACTGTCGGGCTCGACGTCGCCATCGGACAGCGCGGGGCCATAGTTCACTGATGGGCCGTCGTACGTCCCGGTCTCAGGATCGCGGCCCCTGCCCCCACAGACGTCCTCGCAGGCAAAATAGAACTCATGATAGCCCTCGGAAAGCGTTGTGGAGTACGTATAGGTTCCGTTGTGCGAATCGCCCGAATCAAGCGACATCTCGTGTGGGGTGCCGTCGATATAGACCAGTATCTCCTCAGGGTCATCTTCGTCGGCATCGTAGTAATCTACCGTGTAGGTGAATGTGGTATCCTTGTCGCCGCTGTCGGGAGAAACATCGCCGTTTGTGAGGTTCGGATCCGCGTTGGAACGCGTCGCCGAAATGACCTTCCCGTTCCGGAGGCCAAACATGAAGTTCAGTTCTCCGGCAATCACGACTGAGGTCCCGACCTCAGAACCAGCCTCATAGGACCAGACCAGGGACCCGTAAGAGGAAAGGCAATAGAGCACGCCGTCCTGGGTCCCGAATACTACTCGGTCATTCTGTCCAATGGCGGGCGCCCCCGAAACGGCGCTCTGCGCATCATAACTCCAGCGGAGGGTCCCGTATGAATTGAACTTAAAGAAGTTCCCGCCGCTCGCGCCTATATAGACGTTGCCGCCAGCATCCATCGCGGGAGAACACTCACCCACTGCGGAGCCCAACTCGACGGACCAGCGAAGCGAGCCATCAGATTCAACAGCATACAGGCAGCCGTCGTCCGAGCCGAAATAGGAGACGCCCTCTTCTGTTATAGCAGCCGAGCTCTTGACCTCGCCGGAGGTCTGGTAGCTGCCTACCAGATCGCCTGATGAATCGACTACTCGAAACAAGCCGTCATTTGAGCCGAACCTGATGAGGCAATCAGCGCCGACCGCCGGTGAGCTCACGACACTGCCCTCCGTCTCATAGCTCCATCTGAGGTTCCCGGTAACCGATGTTGAGAAGAGGTTGCCATCTGCCGTGCCTATATAAAGCGAGCCGTGGGGACCAATGACTGGGGAAGACGAGATCGCCGAGCCGGTGTCGTAAGTCCATTTGAATGAGCCATCCGACGTCAGGCAGTATATCTTTCCGTCTTCAGCGCCGAAGAATATGTCGCCTGCGGTGTAGATAGATGGGGTCGATGATATGGGCGATCCCGCGTCATACGTAGCGTTCAGGGACCCGTGTTCGTCGATTATATACAGCTTGCCATCGTCACTGCCAAAGTAAACGTTGCCCTTCGCATCAATTATTGGCGATGATTTGACCGAATCACCAGTCTCATAAGACCATTCGATGCCGACCGAGCCTGGCAGATCACCTTCGCCGATGCAGCTGTGCGTCCTGTCGTGCATGAACATTGGCCACGGGCCGCCAACGAACTCGCTTGCGCCGACTATGACTAGCGCGAATGGCTGAGGCCCCTCCGGTACGTTGTAGCCAGTAACTGTAACCGTGTATGTGCCAGGCTCCGGGCTGTTCAGCTGCACCGCCTCTGTTGGGTTCAAGTGGTCTGCGGTGGCGCCCTCCTCCGACTGACCGTCTGAGTAATTGTTCCCCTTGAATGTCCCGGACGGGCCGGACACGACGAGGTCAAGGTCGTTCACGAGGCTCGGGTTAGAATAGAGCTCACCCGGATAGTCGGTCCAGACGAGCGTTACCTCCAGCTTGCTCGAACCGTCAACCTCATACTCGAACGGCGCCTCGTCTGATGTTGAGAGTCCGGTCGTCTCATCCACCACGATCAGATGGATGTCATCGTCCGAAAAATGCAGAGTATCAGCGAGCAACACGCGGCCCCAGCCCTGACCGTTTGATGGGATGTCGCCGTCCGTGTAGGACCCGGTCATGTTCTTGCCGCTGTTAACCAAAACGGCCTTTAGAAGAGCGTTACTCGGCTCCAACGCGTCTCCCTCAATCGCCTCGCCCGACGGGTAGTAGCCTTCTGTGAAATACTGTCTGACGAGCGCACCGCATCCTGCGTGGACAGGGCAGGACATGCTTGTTCCTGAGTGCTTTGCGGTCCCGCAGTTATACGACTCGATGTCGAAATCGCAGTCGGCAGAATCGACCTGGTGGCCAGGCGCCGTAACGGTGGGCTTCAGACGGCCATCGTCCGCCGGGCCGTGACTGCTGAAATTGGCCATATTCTCAGGGTTATAGCCAGACCAAGCGTTCTCACTGGCGCCTGAAGTGATGATGCTTTTGGCGGTTGCAGGACTTGTTACGCGTATTCCATAAGAGTGGCCGTTACCGGCCGAGAAGAGAATCAAGAAATCCTTATAGTCCCACATAAACGCATCACAATCCTGGCTGGAGGAATTGTAGGAGGTATCATAGGTATAGCCCCAGCTGTTCGAATGAAGCGTTGCCCCGGCGGCGTAGGCCTGGAGGAAGTAATCGCCATAAAGATCGTCCGGCAGGGTCAGCGACCCGCCTCGGCCAATGTCCTGAAACACCAACTTGGCGTCATAAGCAATACCATCGTTCGTGTCATACTCATGCTCGTGCGCAGAGTTATCGCCCGCTATCGAGCACGAAGTGTGGGTCCCGTGGCCGTAGCCGTCCCAGTCACCGTTCCCCGCGATGTCGTAGTACACGATGATCTTCCTTTGATCGGGGTTGACTGTGTCGTCAGGAAGACCCTCCTCCTCATCGTAAAAAAAGCACATGTCAGCATCGACGCCGGTGTCGCCGATCCCCACGATCTGGCCTGCACCCGTTATCCCGTGGTCCCAGATGGGCGTGTAATCGTTCTCGTAGGACTGAACAACCCATCGCGCCTTCTCGTTAAGCAAAACCGGCGGCAGGTAGTGCTCAATCCACTCTACGTCAAGAATACGCGCCATCGAATAGACCACGCTCGTGAAGACCTCCTCCGGAACCAAGACCCTCAGCCGAGGACGACGCTGAACGCAGCAACTCCCAACAATGGAAACCCGCTCATCGATCGCCTCAACCTCCCTCTCGATCTCCCCAACATCGGTGCCTCGGAAGGCCTGTACAACGAGCTCGATGATGGCGCCTCGCTCCGGCTCGGAGAGAAACTCGTCGATGCGGTGCGGCTGGAAGTATGGCGGCAGCTTGAAGGCCGGCTGGAATATCCCGACGTAGATAACTCCATTGAGTCTCTTGACGGAGACAGCCGTCTCTCTGGACATTCTACAGACGAACGCAAAAGTTGGGACGTAGCCCATTAGTTCCGCACCCGTCCCAACCAAAGAATGCCTAAACTGCCTGTGAATGGGCCTGCTAAACTGGACAATATAATACCCGTCAACACCGGGAGCACATTCGGAAACCCGCAGCGCTGGCGGCAAGTCGGGTGTGCCTGAGACCGCTGGATCAAAGCTATACGAGCCAAGTCCTAACGGCAAAGCCACTGCCCCAGCCGATAACAACAGAATGAAACAGACTGAAACAAACAAAGGACTGAGAAAACCCCGTTCCACGAATCTGCCCTCCAAAGTGTGGCACACGAAGGCGCCAAGTCGCCTAGTCAATTCGGGGAAAGACGGTGGCTGCCCCTTGTATTGGGCTGCCGTCCAACCATCAAAGGGACGGCAGAGCCTGCAGAATACCGCGAGCCATATGAGGAAACTGCCAACGTTCATCCCCTAAGCCCATCACTGAGCACTAAGGCCTAACATTCTAGCCAGGCGGTCAATCGGCGAAACTAACAAACATTCCCGACCAGTTCAAGAGAATTCATGGCCTCAATTTTCTAGTTACTGAAGTGATATGGTTGAGATCGGAGTTGCAGAGCAGGATGGGGATGATGTTGCGTGTATTACCCTGCGATGAGGTTCGGCGCGAGGTTCAGGATTTGTGCGAGTTTGCGTTGCTTATCTGACATTCGGATAACTGCGATGTGCTCTCGGGGATTGACCTTACTCGGTCTCAGATAGATGACGGCGACCTCTCCTATTGCCGATAACTCCTTCAAGATGCCTCCAATATCGATTCCTGCCTAGAAAGCCTGTTTACGTGCGAGCCGACCAGCTGCATTCGTTGGCGGAAAGATGTATCCGAGTGCCGTGGGCACTCAGAAGAAGAGTGAGGCGGCGATCTCCTGCGGATAGTGCCTGGACATCACGTTGTAGATGTAAGCTTCGACCTCATGCGCCGTCTGGAAGCGGAGCGCTTTACGGGCTATTTCGAGGGATTCGCATAGTAGCGAGCTCCTGATGACCTTTTTTACGGCTGGGATAGCGACAGGGTTCATGCTCAGTTCATCGACGCCGAGGCCCATAAGCATGAGTGTGTAGAGCGGCTCGCCCGCCATCTCCCCACAGACACCCACACGGACCTTGTGGCGGTGGGCGGCATCCACAACCATCTTGATGGTTCTGAGGACTGCCGGATGCAGGGGGTTATAGAGGTATGCGACCTCTTCGTTAGCTCTGTCTATGGCAAGAGAATATTGAATGAGATCATTTGTCCCTATGCTGAAAAAATCGCATTCCGGTGCGAGGATATCGGCGGTTAACGCGGCTGACGGTATCTCGATCATAATACCAACTTCCATATCGGCGTTGAAGGCTGTGTGTGCTTTCCTCAGCTCTTTCTTGCACTCCTCAATCATCGCTTTGCCTTTCTTGAGCTCCTCGATACCACTTATCATGGGGAACATGATCTTGAGGTTTCCATGAACGCCTGCTCTGAGTATTCCCTTGATCTGGTTTTTGAAAATATCCCGCCGGGCGAAACAGAGCCGTATCGCGCGGAGGCCGAGGGCCGGATTACGCTGCGGAGGCATCTCGACCGCATCAACAAGCTTCTCGCCGCCGATGTCGATTGTCCTGATTGTTGCCGAATGCGGAGCGATCTCCTCCGCGACCTGCTTGTAGCTAGAGAGATGCTCCTCCTGGGTGGGGATGCGTCCTTCGCTTATGAAGAGATACTCGGTTCTATAAAGGCCGATGCCGGCCGCGCCGTGCCTAAGAGCGGTCTTTACGTCCGCCGGCGATTCGATGTTGGCCTCGATCGCGAGCCTGAAGCCGTCCCTGCTCTCGGCCGGCAAATCAGCCGCAGAGAGCAGCTCCGTAACGTAGTACTTGTAGGACCGCTGCTTATTTTCATATTCGGCTACCTGTTTCCAGGTTGGCGAAAGGATGACCTTGCCATCAATCCCATCGACAATCATTCTGGTTCCCTGTTTGACGCTCTGGAGCACGCCTGTGACGCCGACAACGGCCGGTATTTCGTGCGCCTTTGCGATTATGGCCGAGTGCGATGTCTTGCTGCCGAGCTCTGTTACGAATCCCACTATCCGTTCAGTATCTATCTGCACGGCCTCCGACGGGTTGATATCCTGTGCCACTATAATTGAGCCTTCCGGGGCCTCGTCCAGACGGCATATTCCACCGCCCGGGCCGAGATTTCGGAGTATGCGGTTCTTGATATCGTTCAGGTCCGCCACACGGCTAGAAAGATACTCGCCACTTAAGCTCGCCAGCATTTCGTTGAACCGACCCACATGCTCCGTGACCGCCCACGAGGCGTTAACCTTCTGTTCCTCAATGATCTTGATGACGTCGCTTTGGAGGGCATCGTCCTTTAGAAGCATGATGTGGGTGTCCAAGACTGTGGATAGCTCTTTGGCCTTGTCGGGTCCCAGACTCGCCCGTATAGTCTCGATCTCCTTCATGGATTTCTTGATGGCTGAGAGAAATGCCTTCATTTGTTTGGAGACTTGCTTATCCGGAATGGTTTTTCTCTCAACCGGCTGGAGAGTCCTGTCAAGTATGAACGCGCGGCCGATCGCTATCCCTGGCGAGGCCTTAATCCCAGAGAAAATCCGCCTCATCTGTCCGCCTCATTTGGCCGCATGAAATTGTTCTCGGCCAGTTGGAGCAGTTTCGCCATGGCCTCGTTCTCATCGGCGCCCTCTGCACGCAGCGTTATCCTGCTACCAGCGATAATGCCCAACGCGAGGAGTGCCCAGGGGCTCTTTCCATCAGCGATATCGTCCCTGAACTGCACCCCTATGTCTGATTTGAATGACTTGGCCATTTCCACAAGGGACATAATCGATCTTAAGTGCATCCCAAACTCGTCTTTGATCGTTACCTGTTCCTCACGCATTAAAAGAGCTCACTGGTGGTGTAGATCATAGAGTTAGCAGAATCCCAACGAGAACCAGGGCGCAGATGACAGCCCCGACTTTTCCTGATGAGACATTCCTAGACCGAAGAATAAAACAAACAACGATAATTGGCAAAACAGATATGAAACCGAACCAATGGATGCTGCATTCCGCAAACGAGCTGTAATCCCATGAGAGCAAGACGCCGGCGAGCGCACCGAGTAGTACACATGTCGCCCGCTTCAGGGCAGCCGATGCGTGTTTTGGATTGGTTTTCTCAAAGTAGCAGCGGACAGCTGTGGCGCCTCTTAGTCCGAGCTCGACACCCCTGAAGCGAAGGATGATATTTGCCAGCGAGAAAGGGACCACCAGCCAGAGGAACGCCCACTCGTGCCCAAGTAGGAACAAAAGAACCGCCAAGACTGCCAGAAAGGGTTTGAACGACAACCATATTAGGTCATCACCAAGAGCGCCGAACGTGCTGCCCAACGTGGATTTCATACGGGGCATTCTGGGGCCGCTCAGTTTCTCTTTCACTTGCTCATGGGCCTCCTGCTCCACGATCGCTCCAGCCACTAGGCCAGAAAAGCACGGGTTGGTATTGAACACCGAAAGATGCCTCTTGGCCGCCTCGATCAGTGCGTTGCCCGAATAGAGCGTTTTCAGTGCTGGCAAGATTGAGAAGCAGAAGCCCAGGTTCTGCTTGCCTCTGTTGTTCCAGCCAGCCTCAAGTAGGAACGTCCGCAGAGCGATTGAGATGCGAGCGCGTCGAGGAATCCTGGGCAGCTCAGCGCTATCTTTCATCTGGCCTCAGCCCCTGCCATAGGAGGAAGATGATCAAACAGCTCAAGATAACTAGGGCGGCCAGAAGAGACGGCGCCAGCATCTTGAATCGTATCATTATGAATGCCGCAGCCATCGATAGAAGGGAGAATAATACGCTATGATGTTCTCCCAAGCCGCGAAGCCCTATCCCAATGCCAGCCGCAAGCAGCGCCACTGCAAGCCACGGGCACGTCCCGTGAATGCGAGGCGCAATCTTAAGAAGCACCGGGACCAACAGCATCCCGCCTCCTACAGTCGCAGCCAGAAGCAGACAGAAGGTCTGGCCGAACGCTAACGGTAATCCCATAAGGTTATTGGTTGCCACTGCCGATAGCTTCCCCTTTTCGAGGCCTACGATAGCTCTCTCGACCAATACCTCGTTGAACTTGCGCAAACGTTTCATCAGGTGGGATGACAGTGCGCCGACAAGGAGCCCCAAGAGGACGAAAGCCGGAAGCGCCAGGACATAAGCGGTCTTCTCGGGCATGCCAGCTCTCAAGGAGACGATCATCAGGATGGTAGAGACGGCAGTGCATGATGTGTAGTCGATGCTTATGAAGCCTCCAGCCGGCACGTCGAACAGCCAGAGCAATTGCAGTATCGCTCCCACGGCCACACCGTGCCGCAGGTCTCCCGTCAACAGGCCCAAGATCGAGCCGCAAGCGATGGGTTGAGCAAACATGCCCCGGAAGAGGACGTTTTCATCGAGGGAGATCAGAGCGCCAGCCGCGCTCATTAGGACTGCCAGTTTCAACAAGGGTGCCGGCATCACTCAGCCCTCCGCTAGTCGCCTGGCGTCCCGGACCTTCAGGAGCTCGTGGAAGTCAATGGCTTTGTCAAATGGTGTCGGACGGACCTCCACATATACGCCGGAGTTGGCCATTTTCGCCAACATCCTGATCTCCTCCTCGGAAAGGAATAGCGACTCTGTAAGCTGTTCACGGCCTTCGGAAAAGGCAACGCCGCCGATGTTCAGCTTGGGCAATGGAAGCTTCCCGTGCGAAAACAGCTCCAGTATGTCTGCTACCCCGGAGAATAGCAGAATAGTCTTCCTGGGCGACCTGTCCAGCTCCTGATAAAGACCGTCGCAGTCAGCAGCCGCCAAAAGCTCAACATCGATCCCCTCGGGCACAGCTATCCGCATAAGGCTCTCCTCAAACGGATCGTGGGCCACCTCGTCGTCAACGACGACTATTCTGGTGCAGGAGAGAACCTTGACCCATCCGGCCACGACTTGTCCGTGGATGAGTCTATCGTCAAGTCGAACAAGCTCGATGCTCATTTAACTCCGCCGCTCTTTCCCCCATCAATCTCCTCACAGCCGCTCATGGCAT
>DATLAJ010000002.1 GCA_035527515.1 bacterium | reverse complement strand
GTTTGGACAGGCCATTAGAATCGGCCGCGGCATTGTGTTTTGCTGGTGAGAAAGCGCATGCGATGAAAGCGATGAGTGGTTTGACTTGTTACATCGTAGTGGCCTATTCTTAGCTAAGCCATCGGTTGGTCAATGCGTGGCCGGTGTTTGAGGAGAGGGTTAGTGACTTCAGTGTCACACGTGTTTGATCATGCCAGCATATCTGACAGATTTGACTTGTCAGAGCGCATTGTGCTTTGCCATACAGACTGCATGGAACTGCTGAGGCAAGTCCCGGGAGCCAATGCGCCTCCTAATCGGCGGCGTGGGCTTCTTGCCCGCGTAGGAGAGAGTCCGCAGATTCCGCAGATTACGCAGATTGAAATGGCGATTCCTCCAACCGAACAACCGGTCCACGATGAACACGAAGGGCTGCCAGCCGTAGTGTGGCGGAGACTTGATGGCGGTGGGAGCTTCGGAGTCTGAACTAAGACGAGCTCAGAAGTTTGATCGTGATGTTGAACATTGATTAGATTTGTGTGATATTTACCGTGTTGTGTGTCAACCGCCACGAGGTGCCAAGCTGAGGAGGGTGATGTATGCAGTTTTTCATCGAGTCTTCTTAAGCTGTTTGTCTTAACTGTTGACTGTGTTCAACACCAAATCAAAACAGGAGGTGCGAGATGGCACACCGTGTTTTAACCTTGGCGGCAGCGACCTTGCTGGGTCTGTTGCTTGCCGGGTCATGTTTCGCGCAGCTGGCCGACAGCGCTTGGCCATGCGCTCATCAGAACCTTCAACGTACGGGGATTTGCCCTCACAGGCGCGGAGACATCCCGGACCTAACGTGGTCATATCAGGCCGTGGATAAGGTCCTGGGGACACCAATAGTTGGCATAGACAATACGCTGTATTTTACTACGCCAATGTATCTCTACGCCTTGGGAGCGAACGGCAACTTCTTGTGGACGTATCAGCTCCTGACTGATGCGGACGCGGGACCTGTTCAGGACGAGAACGGAAAGATCTATGTCGCCGGCGCGAATGGTATGGCGTATTCCTTTAATCAGGACGGAACGCTTGATTGGAGCGAGAACATGTCGGCCAACTCGTCATTCGCGCCGACGGTCGGGCCCGATGGGACGATCTACTTCGGGACCGAGGATTATCTTCTCGCGATGAACCCGGACGGCTCGCTGAAGTGGCACTTTGGCGGGGATTCGGGCGAGTATAGCAACTTCGAGGCGTCGCCCGCCATTGCGCCGGACGGGACTATCTACTGCCCGTGTAGTTGCGGTGACTGGCAAACGGCTCTTATCGCTCTTTCACCTGACAAGCTCGAGCTTCATGAGCCTTTTCTCACAATGAGGGCAGCGCAGATAACGCCAGCTATCGGAGATGACGGAACCATCTTTCACGTTGCGGGCTCCCGTATGTATGCCTTGAGCCCAGACCTGAACCAGCGATGGACAACAGCGATTAGCGGTTCGATCAACTCAACGCCCTCGCTGACCGCGAGGGGCGCGGTTATCATCGTTGGTTCCGACCAGCGCGTCCATTGCTTTGATCAAGACGGCCCGATCAATATATGGGAACGCGATCTTGGCGGCAATATCGTTTCGTCGGTCGTGTCGGACCCGGATGGCTACGTCTATTGCATTGGCCCTCAGGGCAATATCGATGCCCTTACGCCTGACGGCGTTGAGGTGGTTTGGAGCTATAGTACTGTCGGGACCATTGATTCACAGGTCGCGATGGGCGAAAACGGTGAGATTTATGTAGGTCTTACAGATGGTAGGATGCTTTGCCTAGGCTCGAGGGCCAGCGGGAACCAACCACCGACCCTCTCTCGCGGGAGCGTCTGGCCAGCAGAGGGCGGTCCGGGGACCCAATTTCACTTCACCATGAGCTACCACGACCCGGACGGCGAGGCGCCTAAGGGGGTCCTCTGTCATGTCGACGCGTTTCCCTTCGAGATGCAGCTCGAGAGCGGGACCGCTGACAACGGGGTCTATGCCTTCTGGTCGTCGCCTCTCGCCGAGGGAGACCACTCCTACTACTTCACGGCGACAGACGGCCGTGGCGCGTGGGTTCGGTACCCAGCTGACGTTGACTGCTTCCAGGGCCCTAAGGTGGAATCAGGCGTCACCATAGAGCCGGAGATATTCATGGTTCTTGAAAAGGATACGTATAGCCCAGGCGATACGCTAAATCTCTACGCCTATGCAAAGAACGGGTCCTACGATCCGATGTTCGTTGACGTCTATATTGCCCTGCAATGGTGGGACGGCAAGACGCTGTTGTTCTTGCCGGACCTCAGCCTCGACCCAACACCGTTGGCATCAAGGGTCCTGCTGGGAGCCGACACGGAGACCGACATGTATCTTGTTCTTTCCACGGTCGTTCCAGATGGCCTGCTGGACGCAAACTACGCGTTCTTGGCCGCGTTGACCCCTTATGACAACATCAATTACATCTATTCAATAACTTATCAATACTGGCGCCTTCTAGGGAGCAAATAAGAACCTTTTTTGGCCGGAAGGGGCGCGGGTGTCCCTCGCCCCTTCCACCGAGGCACAGACGCCGAGCCGATTGTCCTTCTCGAGAGATTCCTCGACGCGTGCAGCAGCCCTGGCGAGAGCTGTAATTTGGTTCCAGGGGTGGGGTGGAGCTTCTCTCGGAGGCTGCCGTCCCCGCGTCGTGCTCCGTCCGGACCTCAGAAAGGCGCCTGGGCAATTCAAGCATCCACTCCACCAACTGAACCACTGGCGCCGCCAGCCGTCCCGTGTTTGGACAGGCCATTAGAATCGGCCGCGGCATTGTGTTTTGCTGGTGAGAAAGCGCATGCGATGAAAGCGATGAGTGGT
>DATLAJ010000001.1 GCA_035527515.1 bacterium | reverse complement strand
GTTTGGACAGGCCATTAGAATCGGCCGCGGCATTGTGTTTTGCTGGTGAGAAAGCGCATGCGATGAAAGCGATGAGTGGTTTGACTTGTTACATCGTAGTGGCCTATTCTTAGCTAAGCCATCGGTTGGTCAATGCGTGGCTGGTGTTTGAGGGGAGGGTTAGTGACTTCAGTGTCAAACGTGTTCGATCGTGCCAGCATATCTGACAGATTTGACCTGTCAGAGCGCATTGTGCTTTGCCACGCAGACTGCATGGAACTGCTGAAGCAAGTCCCGGATGAGGCCATGCAACTCATAGTCACTTCCCCGCCATATAACATCGGCAAAGAGTATGAAAAAAGGCTAAATCTCGAGGCCTATCTCAAGCAACAGGCAGTAGTTATTGAGGAATGCGTCCGCACGTTGTCGCCCCAAGGCAGCATTTGCTGGCAGGTAGGTAATTACGTGGATAATGGATCAATTATCCCACTTGACACTGTTCTATACCCTGTTTTCAGCAAGCTAGGATTGAAGATGCGCAATCGGATTGTCTGGCATTTCGGTCATGGGCTTCACTGCAGCAAGCGCTTCTCGGGTCGATACGAGACGATAGTGTGGTTCACAAAGTCGGACCATTACACGTTCAATCTGGACCCTGTCCGGGTCCCACAGAAGTATCCGGGCAAAAAGCATTTCAAGGGCCCTCACGCTGGGCAGCTGTCCGGTAATCCGAAGGGCAAAAACCCCACCGACCTATGGGTCATACCCAATGTCAAGAGCAACCACGTGGAGAAAACCGAGCATCCGTGCCAGTTCCCCGTTGAACTGATCGAGCGACTCGTTCTGTCCATGACCAATCACGACGATTGGGTGCTTGATCCTTTTTTGGGGACTGGAACTACCATAATCGCCGCCATTCGGCACGGTCGCAGGGGTGCTGGGGCGGAAATAATGCCCCAATATGTTCAAATCGCTCGCGAGAGAATTGAGCAGCAGATTGACGGCACTTTGCGGACACGCCCAATGGACAGGCCGGTTTACGATCCCCAGAAAGCCGGAAATCCTCCCAATGAAATCGATGCAAACCGAGATGAGCTCGGGCGTGGGGTATTATGAGGGGGAGCTTTACAACGTGGTCCGACAAGGTCGCGGTGTTCCCGCCGTTCCCCTAGTAATTGTAGGGATCGAGCCCTAACAAGCGCAACGCTGGGATCGGAAGCCAGCAAAACAGAGAAGCAGCCACGAAGGGGCTGGACAAAGCCCCACTGACCTGGCCTATTCTCGACGTAGTATCAGTCTCTTGAGGCAGCTTGACGGAAGGGGCAACATGAGGCGAAAGAGAATCTCCACAGCTTTCTACACCCTGGCCTACGGTTTCAGTGTACCCGCCTTCCACTTCCTGACCTGGTTCATGCTGAACGGCAAGAGCCAGGACGCCATCACTAAAGACACATTCACCTTGCTCGTTTTTCTCGCTGCTGTAATACAGGTATTTGCGATTGCAGTCCTGCTGACATTCATTTACAGGGTCTGGAAGGCCATTCAGGACGGTGAGGCCAGCACATCGCCGGCGGCTGCTGCCTGGCTGCTCTTGATCCCCATCTTCCAGCTCTTGTGGGTGTTCAGGTCAATATGGGGATTTGCGAAGGATTACAACCGGTTCCTAGGCCGCCACGGACTCGAGCTCCAGAAAGCGCCCGAGAGATTCTACCTGGCATGTTCGATATTTCTGGCGGTCAGGTGGACTTATCAGACTGTGGGCACGCTCCAGCCATTCTTCAAGGGAATGATTCTGCTGGGACCATACTCGCATATCCTTACAATATGGTCGCTCGCTCTAACCCTGATTATCATCATAAGGAGCTCTAATGCGGTAAATGCCCTGCCGGAACCGGCGGCAGAGCGTTGAGGCGAGCTCGACACGTGCCACCCGACCGTCTCTGGCAACCGGAAAAAGTAGCTACGAGGGCAGAGGCTCTCTGCCGCAGTATTCTCGTGTTTCATACCTTTGCCGGAGGGGCAGGGATCGTTGCGACCTTTATTGCGGCACGGCTCCGTGTGCTTGACATCCCGCGAGTTATTGCACATATTATATCGGTGCAAAGTTTTGAGATTCTCTATTTGAGAAACACCGGGAAATAACGTGAACCAAGAATGCCTTGACGCTCGGCAGCGAGAGGTGCTTAGGAGCGTCGTTGCGCACTTCATAGGCACAAACGAGCCCATCGGCTCCAGAACTGCCTCGAAGATAACGGGGTTGGGGCTCAGTCCAGCATCAATAAGGAACGTAATGGCCGATCTGGAGGAAGCGGGCTACATCTGCCAGACGCACGCCTCGTCCGGGCGAATCCCGACCGACAAGGGCTATCGGTATTTCGTTGACAACCTGATGTCCAGCGAGACGCTTACCCCTGACGAGAAGAGATCGATCGAGGGACATTATGATGACCAATCGCTTTCCATAGATGATCTGCTGACGAAGACCTCGGAGCTTCTATCCACGTTCACGGGGCAGACTGGCATCGCCTCGCTGGTGGACCTTTCTGGCATTGCTTGCCGGCGCGTGGACTTCATCCACATTCATGACCGCCGGATTCTGGCCGTCATCGTCGCGGAGAGCGGCATCGTGACCAACAAAGTCATAACACTTGACGAGGAGATACCCCAGGAGCAGCTGGACAAGCTGGCTCGGCTGGTCAACGACCGTTTCAAGGGCCACTCCCTTTTGAATATCCGGGAGCAGATTCAAACTCAGATAAAGGATGAGCGCCGGCATTTCGACCTGTTGCTCGACCTTGCCCTGCGGGTATCGAAGGAGGCTTTCCCGACCAGGAAAGAGGCGGAGAAGCTCTACGTGGGGACGATGCAGAACATAATTCACAACGAGGATTCCAGGGACTTAGAGCGACTCAAGGCCCTCTTGATAGCGATGGAGGAGAAGTCGCGGCTGATCAGGATACTGAATGAATGTCTATCCGGTGGGCCAAAGATATTCATAGGCAAGGAGTGCGACATCCAGGACCTTAACGATTGCTCGCTTGTCGCAGGGTCATACGAGTGCAACAATCAGGTGCTCGGAACTGTTGGAGTATTAGGGCCCACGCGGATGCAATACGCGAGGCTGATGGCGATTGTGGATTTCACGGCAAAGCTCACGAGCCGTCTTCTTTCGAGGTTGTGATTGGTAGCTTGGCCCAGAACTCTTGAATATCAAAAGGGGAGATTTCAGTTGGCTGTCACAAGAAGTGTTTTCACGCATTCGTTAGTCGTCTTGGTTGCGGTATTGACAGCGAGTTGTCTTGTTGGCTCGAGCAGCGCAGCAGCGGCAAGCAATCCATCCGACATGGAGCGGCTTATCAAGCTGCCGGTCGAGTTCTCTCAGCCGTCGATGATAGAGGTTGACGGTGTTGAACGGGTCGATGTTGCGGAGTGCGAGCAGCGGATCGAGGGCCGTCTCTGCCCCCAGATTCCGTATAAAACAATAAATGTGACGCTCCCGCTTGAGGCGCGAGACGTTCGGCTCGAGGTCTGTGGCGCGTCCTTCAAGGAGTTCGCGCTGCCCGCGCCGCTTCAGGTTGCCGAAGGCCCCATGCCATTGTCGGACCCATCTTTGTTTACGCCGCTTGCGAATCCCAAGTTCGAGGAGTCCGCCTGGTTCCCGAGGGATTGGGCCGAGATGCGGGTGAGCGGCGGCCGGGACCTCACCGACTGGAGCTTGAAAAAATTCGTAACGATCACCATGTATCCGGTGCGGTATCTCGCGAGCGAGATGAGGCTTCGGTCGCTTTCGTCGGCCGAGGTTAAGGTCTCCTACTCGCTTGAGCGTGCCAAGTTGACGAGCAAAAGCGGCGGTGAGAAGTGGGACCTGCTTGTTATCAGCCCCGAGGAGTTCGCCGATTCGCTCAGCGGCCTCATCCTGCACAAAAACCTCATGGGCCTCAGGACAGTCCTCGTTACGCTCGAGGAGGCCTCGGCCAATTCCCACGGCTACGATGACCAGGCCAAGCTCAAATACTTCATCTCTCAGTGCTTTCAGGACCACGATGTGCGCTTCGTTCTTGCCATCGGTGACGCCGACAAGTTTCCAGTCAGATACGCTGATGTCTGGGACAATTACGACGACTACTCAAACGTGACGGACGGCCATCTTGTCCCGTCCGACCTCTATTACGCCGATCTCTACGATGCGGACGGCGAGTTCTGCACGTGGGACGCCAATGACAACGACGTTTACGGCGAATCATCATCAAGGAGCCCCAACCCCGACCAGGTTGATCTGATGCCGGATATCCTCTTCTCGAGGCTCCCTGTAGGGCGAACAGCCGATCTCAGTCTCATGGTCTCGCACATAATCAATTATGAGTTGAACGTCTCGAACACATCGCCCTGGTTCCACGACGCGGTCTTGTGTGGGTCCGTTGTTTCGGGGCCTGCCCCGGAGGGCGAATGCGCCAGCGAGCAGCTCGCCTCGGACGTTTTCTCAAACTACGACTGCGTGAAGCTCTATACGACAGGGACCTTCGACAAAGATGCGACTTTGACGAACTTAAGCGTCCTTCATTACGTAAGCAAGGGCTGCGGCTTCGCTACCTATGTCGGGCATGGCACATACAAGGGATGGGCCTTCGGAATGGGGAACTACTTTTTCGCCGACGACCTCAGCCGCCTTACCAATGCTGACATGCTGCCGTTCGTGTCCGCTGCCGCTTGCGAGACGGCCGGCTTCGACAACGAGAACTCGGAACATCCGCAGTTCCCCGTCATCGGGGACTGCATCGGTGAGACATTCGTGCAATGCGTCGAGGGCGGCGCAATTGCATACGTAGGGGCCACACGCGTTGCTTACGGTGCCGGTTCTGGCTCGAGCTGGAATTATTATTACGCGGCGAAGGTAAACAGGCTCATACTTCGCGCTCACAATAACGGCTATCGCTCCGTTGGCGAGATGTTTCTGAAAGGCATAGAGGGCTACATCAACACCTGGTGGTCCCCGTCGGTCTATGACATGAAGACTGTGATGGAATCTATAACTTTCGGGGACCCCTCGCTGAACATCGGCGGGAAGGTTGATGCTCTCGCGCCTCCAATCCAGGTGCAACTGTCCGTGCCGCGCTTTTCATACCAGAACGAGACAATCGCGCTGAATGTCTCTTGCACCAATTTCGAGGATGCTCGGGACGTCCTCGTGGCGATCGCTCTTGTCTCTCCCCAAGGAGACATGCTCTTCTACCTCAACTGGCAGCCTGAACTCACGGTCTTCCCGTTCACGCTTGATGCGGGATTCTCGATAGACGACTTCGAGCTTGCCTCATTCAATACATCGCTCTGCCCAAAAGGATCCAACACATTCTATATTCTGCTATTTGATCCCGATACACTAACGCCTTGTAGCAATCTTGGTGGGAGCTGCGTGTATATCCAGTAGAGATAACAAGCCGTGCTAGACGGGGAGCCAGCGGTGCCCTGAACCTGCAATCCGCTATAGCAGGGTTGAATGCCCGCCCCCGGCCAGCTGGTTTTTCGGCCTGACCGTCGTAAGCGGTGCTGAAGGTCGGGTCCTGCGCAACGAGACTCTGTGAACCCCGTCAGGCCCGGAAGGGAGCAGCGGTAAGCAGACCCTCTCGTGTGCCGCAGGGGTGCCTGATTGGAGCTGGCTGCGATTGGTATCGCGGGGGCCTCTGGTCAAAGGCGGGTGCACGGCTTATTTCTATACCAGGGCCGGCGCATCATCGGTCTGGACCGATTGACACATGTAGAGGCAGCAAGCGCCGACCGCACAAAAGACCATCCGCGGCCATATCACCCTCACCGGCCACGGCCTGCAACCCGCAAACCTCAGCCGCGAACCAGCAGCCGTTTAGACGCCGAACGTGTCCATCTGGATTATAGCGGAGTACATCTCGAACGACACGGGCTGGGGTATCTTGGCTCTGGCCTGAACAGGCCCAAAGGCGGACATCTTGCCGTTGACGTCTATCTGGCTCTAGTTCGTTTCTTTATGGACCTTTTTGGTCAGCTGTATGCCTAATGGGGTGTATCATCCAACCCCTATTCCAACATCAGCTGATTTTGCGGGGGTTGACGCGCGAGGGCGACAGACGTATTCTTGTTCTTGTTGATTTGACTGGTTGGTCAGTTTCCCAATTTCTTAGAGGCCGTTGTCATGTCACACGATTCCGTGCAACATGCGAAGCGCCTGTTGACTACCCGGATTAAGCTGTTGTCCGTGGTGCTTCTTGTGGTGTTGCCAGCGTTGGTTTACTGGGGGGTCTGGAAGTACGCACGCGTCTCAGCTGATACCCAGGGCTATCTGGTTAACACCAGAAACATCGCAGACCTGCGTTTTCCCACAAATCCTCACCGTGTGCCTCTGGCTCTCTTTCCGGCTCTGTTGACGGGGGTGACGACCCTCGATTCGGACGCTCGCTTGCTGCTTTTGCTGCATCTTTTGATGCACGGTGTCGTAGTGCTGGTAGTTGTTTACGTGATTCGAGATCTGGGGCTACCAATCATTGCTGCTATCGGTGCCGCGGTCGTTCTGTGGCTTCCACCTTATGCTGACCACTGTGCGTATATAATGACTGAGTCACCCGCGGAGCTGCTTCTTTCGCTTGGGTTCTTGGGCTGCTACCTGTTCCTGAGAGAAGAGGCGTCTAGTGTGAGTCAGCCAAACAACCTCGCCAACGTTCCTGTATGGCTTGCGGGAGTGTGTTGCTCTCTGGTCGCGCTTGTTCGTCCAACGTTTATGCTGCTTTCGCCGCTCACTCTTATCTTTTGCCTAGCTGCTACCTTTGTGCGCAAAAAACGTAGATTCAGCCGTGGGGAAATGCTCAAAATGACAGTCGCTTTTCTGCTACCTTTCGCTGTCTTTGTGCTCGGCTGGAGTTTCACCAATTATGTCCGTTTTGGTTGGTTCGGTCTGAGCACCATGCAGGGTCAGTTTCTCGCCACAAGAACTGTTCCTGTGCTTGAGAGGATACCGGATTCTCACGCTGAGGTGCGGGAGCTCTTGATCAAATACAGGGACCGGAGCCTTGTTGCCAGGGGCAGCTCGCACACCGGGCTGATGTATATTTGGCAGGCTGAGCCTGAGCTTAGGAAGCTCACCGGAATGGGCATCGGGGAGCAGTGCAGCTATTTGACCCGGCTGCAGGTTCGCTTGATACTAGCGGCCCCCATGCAATATCTTGCAATCGTCGGCCATGCCTGCGTCAATTACTGGTTTCCGGCCGTCTCGAAGCTGTCGTTCGGGAACTCAAGACCGCTCCAGTTGGTCTGGAGCCTGGTTGAGTTTGTGGCATCCGGCTTATTCCTTATGATACCTGTCATAATCGCGATTCAGCTTGCGTTTGCAAAGCGCATTGCCTTCTCTCCTGGCAAGGTTGTGGCTTTGCGCAGAGTGTTCTTCCTGTCAGTAACGTGGCAAATTTATAGCTGTGCAGTCTCCTCGGCTGTCAACGTAGGTGCGGCGCGTCACCGCGTCCCGATGAACTTCTTGCTTGTGTTTGCAGTTATGCTGCTGCTGTCTGCTGGCGCTGAGAGTTGGACCGTTCGCAAACGAACAGATTGAGCTGGTCAGAGGCTATTCTGGCCGCGTTACGCGTGAATGAGACGACAAGAGATCGACAGATGAGGGCATTGGACTCGGCGCGGGTCCAACAACCCACTTCATCCATTCCTACACGCCGAACGTGTCCATCTGGATTATAGCGGAGTACATCTCGAACGACACGGGCTGGGGTATCTTGGCTCTGGCCTGAACAGGCCCAAAGGCGGACATCTTGCCGTTGACGTCTATCTCCACGAGGAAGTAGTAATAAAGGACTCCGGGGCTTGCGGACCTGTCGAGCACGACGTATTCGCCGCCCGCCTCGAGCGTCCCTGTTGCGTCGATGAGCTTGGGCGTGATCTTCTCGAACGACTGAAAGTCCGGCGAATCGCTTCGATATAGGTGGAAGCCGGCGGTCCCGAGCTCTGTTCCGGTCTTCCAACGAAGGAGTATTGAGCCATCGTCGCGCGCGGTCGCCTCGAACGAGTCCAGCGTGATGTAAGTACAGTCACCGATCGGCGTCTGCCATATTTCCGTGCCCGTTCCCGTTTCAGGGATATCATCACTTGTATCATCATTCCAGGTGCCGATGAAAAGACCATTGAATTTGTGGCTCTCGGCGAAGGTCCCCATACAGAAGAGGGAGTAGTTATAATCGTCTCCGAATCCATCCGTGCTTCTTTTCTCCCAGGTTGTCCCGTCGTAGCGCCAGACATAGTCCAGGGTCCCCTGGCCCGTAGTGGCGTAAAGCCAGTTCGTAGGAGGGTCCTCGTTCGTGTCATAGAAGTTAATCAGGTCTATGACGTCACTTTCATTCGTCCCATCTATAATGCAAACACCGTTCCAACTCCCAGCTGAGCCATTCGATGACTTGAAAATGTCATCACCCGAACCCGCATTGTGGAAAAGGCCAACGTACAGCTGGTTCTTGAACTCAGCGAAACACCGCGCAGCTATAGCGTAGCAATTGCCCCCAACGTTCCCATCCCAGACCTCCGTCCAATCCTTGCCATTTTCAGTGTACCGGAATATGCGGCCTGCCGTCGATTGGGTATGGTCCGTATTCCACGTTCCCGCGTAGAGCTGGTCCTCGAAGACGATCATGTCCATCACACAGATGTTGTCGGGTTCATTCTCGGCCTCGCTGCTGCCAAAGCCACCGTAGTTGACCTGCTCCCACTTCATTTCTGGCCCTCCATCTTTCAAGGAGCCGTTCGTGCGCCAGACCTCGCAGCCCGTGTTCGTATTCAACGTGCCGACGTACAGACGTTCTATGTTATCGGAGGACTTGAACACAGTCATACAATATGCGTTACAGTTGTCGGTGGGGGTGGTTCCAAAGCCGTTCTCGGCGACTTTCGTCCAGTTGAGATACGGCGCGTTACCCGTCTCCTCGGACCCGTCTGTGCACCAGACCTGACATCCGGCGTTGTTGCACACACCCATGTATAGCTTGTTATTGAAGACAGCTGCAGAATCAATGTGCTGGTTGCCCGAATCACCAAAACCGTCCTCGGCCACCTGATACCAGCTTCCGGCACTTGGCGGGTAACCGCTGCGCCAGACTTCCGAACGGTTGGAACCAGTGTCGTTGCTACCTTCTACTCCCACGTAAAGTTCCGTGCCGAACTGCTGGATGGCCATTGCCTGGCATCTGTATCGGTTGCCGCCAGTCTCAAAGCCGTCGTAGTTGACCTGCTCAGAATAAATATCGTAGTCCATAAGTTCAAAACCACTTGACGGCGCAGAAGGCAACGTTCTTGGGTGTAACATCAGCAGGTCGGCCCGACTAGAAGGATCAGTATCTGTCCGATCTCTCGAGGCCGGCACACTGTTAGTGGGCGCCAACTGCTGATCCTCACCAAGTTTGCCCGAGTGATCTGCTGATTGGCCAGAAGTCAAGGCCCCCGGGTGCCAAGTGCTGCTTAGTCCAAGCGCTGACAGCGCCAACGCAACGAGGATGGCCGTTGCCAAAAAGGCGAATCTGAATCTCATATCTATCACTCCTGACAATGGGCCTGCATCCGGGAAAAACACCGCCAGGACTTTCGGCGATGTTTCTCAGACATGCAGTCGATTAAAGAAAACACTCCCTATGATCGATAGCCAATAAGGATAATAGTATAATTACACTATCACTATAGTGGGTTTTGCTTTGATTGTCAAGTAAGTGGCGGTGCAGGGACTTGAACCCCGGACGCCGCGGATATGAGCCGCGTGCTCTAACCAGCTGAGCTACACCGCCAAGAGTATGGTTGCGGGGGTCGGATTTGAACCGACGACCTCTGGGTTATGAGCCCAACGAGCTACCAGACTGCTCCACCCCGCAACAATTGTAGAAAGGGGATAGCTAAGCTTGCGCAAAAAGGTGCGCAAACTTAGCTGTCAGCTCTACTGCTTCCACTCATCCGGAACTAGAATTACCAGCTCATCAATTTTATGCAACAGCAAGTCTTCTCTGACTTTCTTCTCCGTGTATCTAAAATCAGTCTCAAGCCCTTCGATCTGCCTCGCTAAGGCGAGGTTATCCGCAGACCTCTCTTTAACCTTCTGCGCCCACGCATCTCGCTGCCTCCGCAGGCTGTTTATTTGAGGGACGCTATTCTGAAAGAACGAGACCCACAACAGCCCAAACATATAGGCAACAACGCAGAGCCACAGCGTCTTTTTTATCAAGCGACATCACCTCATATTTTGGGCGAACGCCAACCATCCGTAACACTGATGCCGCCAGTCCAAATTGTCAAGTCCCGGTCCACAGAAGTTTCCGCATTCTGTCTTGGAGTTGTGCTGGGCAACGCTTTTGCTTAAGTGGCCTGACGCCGGCTTTGGCTCGCCGCGGCCTGACGCGGCGTGCGCTCTGTTAAGAAGCGTGCGGTTGTATCGATGGCGGCTTCCAGGTTCAGGATAGATGTCTATCAGAGGGCGGTGTCAAACCACCGCCAATGAAAGCGGCGTCAAGCCGCCGCACTCCACAAATAATCTGTCGCCCAGACGGTCAATCTGATTCTTGGGGGTCGGCCCATGTTCTTGCATTCCAGAAAGTGGAGCTGTATGCTTATAGCATAACTATGGAGACAATCTTCGAGAAGGTTTTTTGAGATGTCTTTTGATGATGAACTGAGCCGTGTGCTTCCCGAGATCGCCCTGATCGAGGATGAGCAGTTGAGGTGTAAGGCTGTTTACGCCTGGCAGATCGCGCTCGAGGCGGCTGGCATAGCTCCTTCTGCCATGAATGAGATGCCGTTCTCGCTGCTTGCGAAAGGCTGTGGGATCAGTTTGGCCCAACACATCCGGGCCGTAACGAGGTCGGCGCTTTCGCTTGCAGACGCTATGGCATCGTCTTACGGGGGCCGCGTCAAGATCGACCGGGACCTGGTGGCGGTGGGCGGGCTGTTGCACGATGTCGGCAAGGTTCTGGAGCATCAGAGGACGGACGAGGGCTACGTGAAGGGTTACTACGGGAAGATGCTGCGTCATCCGTTTTCGGGCGTTTGGGTGTGCGAGCGTGCCGGGTTGCCTGTCGAGGTCTTGCACATCGTGGCCGTGCATTCCAAAGAGGGTGATGGAGGGTATCGCAGCATCGAGGCGAACATAATCTTCCACTGTGATTTCGCCAACTTCGAACCATTCAAGGACTGATTTTGATGACATCGAGCAGACTGCGGGTAGCGGTGATATTTGGCGGAAAGTCGGTCGAGCACGAGGTCTCGGTGGTCTCGGCCAGGTCCTTTGCAGGAGCGATGGACAAGAGCAAATACGAGCCGGTTTTCATAGGCGTGGATGGGGACGGCCGTTGGTATTTTTTGGGCGCTAGCATGGAGGGAATCGGGGACAGAGTGGTGCCGGGATGCGGGGAGGAGATGGGTCTTCTGTCTCATGCCTTCACGAAAGCGGACTCGCAGCTTAACAGCAGTCCTCAGGTAGGCAGCACTGGGCGTATTGACGTTGTTGTGCCGATGGTTCACGGGAGCTTTGGAGAGGACGGCTGCATTCAGGGACTCTGCGAGCTGGCGGGCGTTCCATACGTTGGCGCCGGTGTGCTCGGTTCAGCGGTGGGCATGGACAAAATCACGATGAAGCGGCTGCTGGATGCAGATGGCATCTCCGTCCCCAAGTTCATCGAGGTAACCACGTGGGAATGGCAGCAGCAGCCAAGGCGAGTCAAGAGTAGGATTAGAGCGAGGATCGGCTACCCATGTTTCGTCAAACCATCTAACTCCGGCTCTAGCGTCGGGATAGCCAAGGTCAACGAGGCAAAGGCGCTGAGCAGCGCTATCAACACGGCGCTGGAGTTCGACCGGAGGATCATCGTTGAAAAAGCCATTGACGGTCGCGAGCTGGAGTGCAGCGTCCTGGGCAATGACGAGCCTATCGCCTCGGTCGTGGGTGAGGTGGTGCCGTGCAACGACTTTTACGACTACGACGCCAAGTACGTTGATAAGGGGTCGGAGCTGGTAATCCCGGCAAAGATACGCGAACGCGCCTCGCACAACATCAGGAGCTGCGCGGTCCGGGCTTTCAAGTTACTGGATGGAAGCGGGATGGCGAGGGTGGATTTTCTGATGGAACGGGCCACGAAACAAGTTTATCTAAGCGAGCTCAACACTATCCCGGGATTCACCGACATCAGCATGTATCCCAAGCTCTGGGAGGCATCCGGCGTTTCATACCCCGAGCTTGTTGATAGGTTGATACAGCTTGCGCAGGAGCGGCATCGTGAGAAAGCGAGGAGGCGGTTCGATTACCGAGGGAGGCGCTGAGTCGCCGGACTGCGCACGGCCTAGTGCTGAAGCTGCCTCAATAGGTGCTCTATCTCCACGTCTGGGATCGGCTCGGACAGGAACGCATTACCAAAGTCCTTGAGCAGTATGAACCTGGGCGTCCCGTTCTGGGCCTTAGCATCGTTACGCATCGCGAGAACGAGTTTCGCAGGCTCGATCTCTGGCGGCAAATGCGTCGGGAGGCCGGCCATCGAAATCACCTCCCGCAGGAGCTCAACGCGTTTTGCCGGCATATAGCCAAGCTCCCTCGAAAGAATTGCCGCACCGTGCATCCCGATTCCCAGCGCTGTCCCGTGCGCCATCTCGTAATTCGTGACCTTCTCAATCGCATACGTAATCGTGTGGCCCCAGTCGAGCACGAGACGCTCGCCAGAAAGCCCGGTCTCGTCGCGCTCGATTATCGCTATCTTGATCCGGTTCGCCTCCATAATGTAGCCAAGCACCCTGTTCATGTTCCGAGAGACAATATCGGGCATATCGGTCTTCAGCTCGCAGGTCTTGCCACCCAGGCCCGCCACCTTGTTGATTATCTCAGCGATGCCGTTGATGAACTCACTTTCAGGAAGCGTCTCGAGGCATTTCTGGTCGAGAACCGCTGCCCTCGGTTGGTAGAACGTTCCGATGAGGCTCTTGCCGAGGCGATGGTCCACCGCGCAGCCACCGATGCCGATGTCAACCTGTGCAAGGAGCGATGTCGGTATCTGAACGAACGGAACGCCTCGCTTGAAAGTCGCGGCCACGAAGTTGGCTATGTCCTGAACGACACCGCCGCCAAGCGCGATGATGCAGCCCTCGCGGTCCATCCGGGCCTTTGCGCACTCCACGTAGAGCTTGCTGACCGTCTCGAGGTTTTTATGCCGCTCCCCGGCGGGGATGAGCGCCCAGCTCGCATCTTTCTTCGGCAGGCCTGCCATAAGCCGCTCGCCGTGCAGCTCTTTGACTATGGGATTGCTGACAATCAGAACATTGCCGTTTAGGCCCTTCTGCTCAAGCACTCCGGGCAGTAGGCCAAAAATGTCGCTGCCGTAATGAAGGCTATAACTGCGCTCGCCGAAAGTCGCGGCTATCAGTTCTGTCTTCACATGTTACCTCGGTTCAACGGACGTTCTGGAGTAGCAGAGCAAATGGCAAATACAATCTATTCACAATGGTCGCCTAATGAAGAACAGTGTCAGCCAGACTGCGAGCGCCACTGGGGGTGGAAGCGCCGCGAGGACAATGGTGCCCCTTTTGGCGCAGAATGTCTTAATCTCGTGCTCCCACACGCTTATCCGTAGCCGTTGTCTCCGGCAGTGTCGCTTGTAAGCATCTCTAATTTTGGCAATGGCGAAATACACCCCTGCCCAAAACACGCAGAAATGTATATTAGAAATGATTGATTGTAGCTCCGTGTTCTGGCTCTGGGAGAACGAAGTCAACAGATATACCGAGATGAGAATAATCTGCACGGCGACGAAAGAGAACGCCTCCCTTCCCAGAGTCGTCTCGCTGTAGAAGAACGAATAGGCTCGAAGCGTCTCCGCCGGACTCGCCTTCGGACTCTCAAGCTCTATCTCATCCATTAGCAGTTTCTCACCTACATTGCTTCGCTCTGCGGCCAACCGCCAACTGCCAACTGACTAAACTAATGGCAAAAGCGGCTTGTCGGGCGATTCAGGTCTGCCGACCAGCCTCTGCTCCACTGGATCGATGTGCCAGTCCATTTGCTCTAGCGGAACTGCTCCCAGCAGTGGCCTTGTGTCTCGTGGAATCTCTATGGCTTGCACCGCGCACTTCCTGCCCTGCACCTCAATCTCAACAATGCCTACAACGCGGTATTCGTGGCTGCCGCCGTCGGCAGTGAAGACAGTCGTTTTGTCCATTGGAAGAAGCCTAAGTCGCTCCACGATCTGGATTGGTAGTGCCAGTTGAACCGCGCCAGAATCGACGATCGCATCGCAGACAACCTCCTCGCCACGCTTCTCCTCGGGCAGGAACCTGTTCTGCCAGTTGCGTAACGTAACCCTTACTGAGAATGTTCCCATGCCTCATCTCCTCAGTTCTGTGCGGCCACATTGGCGGTGTCATCGATAATGACCTCCCCGTGCCTCGCCATGCTCTCAAGGTATGCAGAGATCGCCTCTTTCGCCATCGCGCGCGCCTCAGTGATGTCCGCGCCGAATGTAACGCATCCGGGCAAAGACGGAACGGTCACGGTGTAGCCGCCCTCGGGCTCGTGCCTTAGGACAATTCGATATGTCTTGCTTGCCATACCAGCCTCCGTTTGAGCGATTATCAGACCCTCATGAGGGCAAGTTACCCTATTGCACGATGGCCCTCAACCGCCAACTCACTGAAGGATGAAGGCGGAAGGATGAACGATGAAGGAACTGCCAACCGCCAACTAATTCTAGCGCGTCAGCCGGTGACGATGACAGTAGTCCCATCGAACTCCTCGATCATTTGTCCGTTTTCTCAGGAGCCGGTGGCCATATTGCGGCAAAGAAGCCCCTGACAGCTCTGACAATGACCTCGGTTGCATCTCGACAAATCCCCCTGTCAACAATCTCTTGGATCAGTCTATCAGTCTGCTCATCAATGGCCACAGTCCGAAAGTCCTGCCCTACCTCATACTCTTTGAGCCTCAAGAAGTCCTCCCAGACCTCGTGTACATCCATCAGCGCCTCTTCAGGCTCGTGAATCGCTTTGGTCGTCACGACTGACCTCCTTAACTCTTCTATAAGCGAATTCTATCAGTTTTTTGGAATAGTGAGTTCCTTGCTCACGACACTGCTGCAACATTTGTCTTATGTGCTCAGGCCCTAAGAGTCTATGTTCTGCCGCTAGGATAAGCAAGCCCGGAAAACCTGAGATGTGAATTCCTTCTCTCGAGGCAACTGACCTTGCAGCTCTTTCGTCCAAGAGCACAAGGCCACCTCGTAATTCCCTTCCAAGCGCCATTGCTATGACTTCTGACTCACCCATGTGGGTTATCGGATTCTTGTTTCGGGAGCAACGATCTACTTCGGTCGCTATTCTCTGCGTGCAGGCCCTTTCATTCTCGTTTGGCAAACGGATGCTCAAGAACCCGTCTCGCACGACCGCCTCAGTTTCCGGTGCCCAGCCGGAGGTTCTGAGCTCTCCCATACACACCGGCCCAGTATAGGCCTTTGAGATAAGTCGCCCCAAAACACCAATAGCATCACTTTGGAAGGCTGAAATGAGAGGGCCAGTGTCAAAGATGCCCCATTCAATCATTTGCCCGAATCTGAACGTACTGCGCCATTAGTTCCCGTTAGCCTGCTCAAGCAGCGCCTCGACCGCTCTCTTGAGCTGGTCGTCGCTCGTCATGCTGAAGTCCTGCTCGGGCGGGTTCTCGACGTAGATGTCTGGCTTCACGCCCCTGCCCTCGAGCTCCTCTCCGGTGAGCGTGTAAGCGCCCCACTGAGGGATCAAGACGAACGTCCCATCAAGGAGGCTCACGCCGCCGCTCACGAAGATGACCCCACCAGACGTGGGAACGCCGACCAGCTTCCCTATCCCGAGCTTACGGAAAGAATACGGGAACACCTCGGCGTCGCTGTGAGAATACTCGTTGATGAGAGCGACGACCGGCTTGCGCCAGTTGAAGCGAGGCTGCATGACTTTCAGCGACTTGTCCCTATCCTCGAAGTAGAAATAGACATCGCGGCCGAGAACCGAAAGCAGCTCGTCATGAAGGTTGCCCCCGGAATTGAACCGCACGTCAACTATCAGCGCCTCTTTGTCGGTCATCTCGTGCGTGAGCTCTTTCAGGAACTCCTCGTAGGAGCTCTGCGCCATCCAGCGGATGTGCGTGTAGCCAACCCTCCCGCCGCTGAGCTTCTTGACGAGCGCCTTGCGGGACTTGACCCACGACAGATACACCTTGTCCGTGATGGCCCGCGATGACCAGGCCTTCACTGTAACGAGCATCGGCCTCCCGCGGCCGCCTTTCAGGACCTCAAGGTCAATCCTCTCGTCAACTTTGCCCCTCAAAAGGGCAAACGGATTCTTCTTGCTGTCAACTTCGACACCGTCTATCGCCAAGATCACGTCCCCAACGCCAATCTCACTTCCTGGCAGATCGCTCGGGCCATCGGGAACGACGCGCGAGACACGCAGACCACGTCCGCGCCAGTTCGCGTCGAACCGTAGGCCCAGCTGGCCTGTTGGTTCATACTTCGGGTCGCGTGGAGACCATACCCAGGTGTGCGAGGAGCGGAGGTCGCCAATCATCTGCACCAGCACAAGCCTGAACCCGCCCGGGGTCGCGACAGACCCAAGCATGGGCAGGTACTTCTCCTTGACCTTAGCCCAGTCAACTCCGTGCATCTCCTTGTCGTAGAAATAGTCCCTCATCGCACGCCAGGCCTCGTTGAACATCTGAAGGCGTTCGCCCTTGTGGTCGATGGTCATCTTGGCCACAAACGGCACGGGTTCAATCATCCCGCTGAGAGAGACCTTCGTGATCGTCCCACCCCCGCTGCGCACGAACATCTCCTTGCTCTTGGGGCCCCAGAGTATCTGCACCGGATTGAGCCCAAAGGACGTCAATCGCTTCGATTTCTTACCGAACTCATCGACTATGTAAACATCAGTCTTGCCGAAAGCGTCCGAACCGAAGGCGTAGCTCTTGCCATCAGGCGAGACCGAGAGCGCCCACGCGCTGCCCTGCGTCCTCGACACTTTCATCGCTCGAAGGTGGATGTCCTCGAAGTCGATCGCAAGCTTATTCTCTTCCGTCTTTTTGCTCAGCTTTGTTCGTAAGAGAAAATCCCAGAATCTTTTCTTATGTTTTGTTTTCTTTGCCTTTTTGACGACCCTAGCCTTCGGCTTGTCCTCTAAATCACCAGAGCGACTCGCCTGATATTTCTCCTCGTCGCGCCTCGTCAAGAAAACATGCCAGACATCCTGATTGCCGTACCTGAGGCGGTTGGCGTTCCTGTTTGAGAGAAAGACGATTTTCTTGCCGTCCCCACTTATGCATGGGTTGTAGTCCCAGGCGGGGTTCTTAGTTATGTTGTGGAGTTGCTTGCCATCGCTGGAGACGATGAAGATATCGGACTGCCAGTCGGAGCATGTCTTGCTGAAGGCGAGCCAGCTGCCGTCAGGGGCCCACCCGACGTTACTTACGAATGGGCCCTCAGCGAGCTGTCTGGCGTTCTTGCCCTCCCTGTCCACAACCCAGAGGTCGCCGCGCCCACTCAAGTATGCCACCTTCTTCCCGTCTGCTGACCACACGGGTGCATATTCCTCCCCGTCTGTCGCCACCAGAGGCGTCGTCCGACTGTGTCTCGAAAGACAAAGGCGCTTCTCCGTGGGGTCAGTCGACTCCATTAGGAATAAGTCCCGATTGCCATTGCGGTCGGAGCAGAAGGCGAGCTTCATGCCATCCGGCGACCACGCCACGTCTTGTTCCCGTGCCGGTGTGTGGGTCAACTGAAGCCACTTCTTGGCCTCGGACGCCTTCATGGCGAATATCTCACCATGCACGACGAAAGCTATCTGTTTGCCGTCCTTGGAAAGTGCGAACTCGGAAGCGTCACGCTCCAAAGTCTCAAGCTCCGTAGCGTTCTCTTTGAGATCGCTCGGAGCACGTATCTTGACTTTATGGTGCTCTCCTGACGTTGGGTTTACCAGGTATAACTCGCCGTCAAACTCGCACACGATCCTCGACCCATTCAGAGCGATGCGAGCGTGAACGACCCCGTCGCGGTCAAAATCGGTGAGCCTCTGCGCCTCGCCCCGGGCGATGGGCTTGACCCAGACGTTCGTGACCCCTCCCCTGTCGGACAGGAAGTAGAGTCTGGCGCCGTCGGCTGACCACATTGGGTCGCTGTCAGAGCCATCGAACTTGGTGAACTGGACAGCTGAAGACCCATCTAGTCGCTTAAGCCAGATGTCTCGATTGGCGCTCCCGTGGTAGCCGCGGCGCCACCACGGCGTTGCCCCTCGCACGAAAGCCAGGGTGGCGCCATCTGGAGAGAGAATCCCGTCGCTTCCGGAGCAGTCGAGAGCTCGCGCGGGGATACCCCCGTCGGGAGGCACAGTAAAAACCGATCCACCCCCCACGGGTGTGTTCAGCTCCCGGTCGGAATAGAAAAGGACGCTGTTGCCGTCGGGCGACCATGAATACACGCTGTCGTGTGCTCCGTGGAAGGTCAGCCTCTTCGGTAGGCCGCCTGATGACGATATGACGAACACGTCCGCGTTGTACTCCCTTCTGGATGTGAAGGCAAACCACTTGCCGTCGGGCGACCAGCACGCTGGGCCGTCAAGGCTGGAGTGGACTGTTACTCTGGATGCCAGGCCACCCTCCGCGGAGACCGTCCAAATGTCCCCAAGATAGGTAAACGCTATTGTGCTCCCGTCCGGCGAGAGCGAGGGGAACCTAGCCCCCACGATCGAGTGCGCGTCGTCTTCGGCAAGGGCAAGCCCCCCCGATGCAACGAGGCACAACCATGCCAAGCACGCGAAGGCGAGACCTGCTGCTGTCCTTATGTTTCTCATGGCTCCTCCCTTATTCTTTCTTCGCTAGTTGTTTGAGAAGTACCTCGACCCCCATCTCGAGCTGTGCATCGCTGGTAGTGCTGAAATCCTGCTCGGGCGGGTTCTCCACGTATATGTCCGGCTTGATCCCCATGTTCTCAAGGGTCTTACCCTCAAGAGTGAAGCAGCCGCTGGTCGGAAGCCGGAACCAAGTCCCGTCCAAGAGGCTGATACCTCCAGTCCCGATGACTGCGGAGCCAGTCGGCACGCCAATCAGCTTGCCGAGCCCAAGCTTCCTGAACGAGAACGGGAATATCTCCGCATCACTAAAAGAGTATTGGTTGGTCAGTGTTACGGCCGGCTTCCCCCAATGAAAACTGGGCTGATACTCACGCATCGCCCCCGCCCTGTCCTCCAAGTAGAAATAAGTCGGCCGCCCCAGAACCGAGAGGAGGCGGTCGTGAGTGTAGCCTCCGCCGTTGTAACGAACGTCAACGATCAGCGCCTCCTTATCGCGCGCGTCCGTCATGAGCTCCCGCAGAAACGTCCTGAAACTCCGCATGTCCATCCCCTGAACGTGGATGTATCCGATGCGGCCGTCGCTGAGTTTATCCACCAATTCCTTGCGGGATGAGACCCACATCTTGTATGTGTCCTGATAAAGCCCCCACCATACAACAGCCTTGATCGTTACTGTTCTCGTCTTGTCGCCCGGTTTTCTGGCCACCAAGAGATCGACCTTCTCATCTACCTTGCCGTTCAGGAGCTTGTAGTAGTTGACCTCTCTGCTCACCTTCGTGCCGTCAATCGCCACCACTATATCGCCAACCTTGACCTCGCTTCCGGGCTTGTCGCACGGGCCGTTCTTAGTCACCCTCGCAACCTTCAGACCGTCCCCCGTCCAGCCCTGGTCGAAGCGGAGACCAACGTGGCCGGTCTCGTCTGCTACGTCCCATTTGTGGGTCCCGCCGCCCCAGGCACCGAGATGCGAGGCTTTTAGCTCGCCAGCCATCTGGAGGAGGAGGTATAAAAAATCCTCGTGCGTCTGAACCGAATCGAGAAAGGGCAAATACTTGTCTCTGACAGCTGCCCAATTGACCCCATGGAAGCTAGGGTCGTAGAAATGAGTGTTAAGACCTCGCCACGCCTCGAGAAACATCTGCCGCCTCTCGGCCTTGTGGTCGATCTCCATCTTTGCTACATAAGGAACAGCCCTCGCCCGAATCTTCTCCCTCGCAGTGCCCTTGTCCTCGAAACGAGACACGGTGATCGCCCCGTCAGTCCCCAGAACGAAGAGCCGCTCATCCTTCGGGCCCCAGACGATCGCGCGCGGCGCCGTCTTGCCGATCTCGCGAAGCTTCATGCCAAACTCGTTGACTATGTGTGTCTCCCGCTTGCCCATGGCGCCGCTCGAGAACGCGCAAGTCCGGCCGTCGTGCGAGACCGCAAGGTTCCCTTCGTTCCCGCTCAACGACGTTACAGGCTCGAGCCGGCGGTCGATGCCGTCGAAGTCGATTCTGACTTCTGCCGTTTTGTGCCCCGGACTGGCAAGCAGGTCCTCCTGCTCCTCGTCGGGCAGGTCCTCGCGATACTGTTGCCGTCTGCGCAAGTAGTCCTCATGGGCCTCTTTCGTCAGGAATGCCTGCCAGAGATCGCTCTCACCCCACTCCTCGATGCCTCCTTCTCTATTGGAAGCAAAGAGAATCCTCGTGCCATCACCCGACCACACGGGCGCATAATCCTGCGAGGCGGCCTCCGTGATATTGTGCACCGCGCAAGACTTCACGGATACGACGAAGATGTCGGCGATCCAGTAGTCCCCCTCCTGGCTGTAGGCTATCCACCGCGAGTCAGGGGACCACTCGATTGAGCCTATGTTCGGGCCTTTGACGAGCATCCTATTGCCTGTCCCATCCGGGTTCATTACCCACAGATGGCCCCGGTCCAAAAGATATGCGATCTTGCTGCCGTCGGGAGACCATCTCGGCGAGAGCTCCTCGCCATCCGATGTAGCAAGAGGTGTGGTCTTGCGCAGCCTTGACTTGGCCAGCATTGGCTCACGCCTGTCGGTCGATTCCATAACGAATACGTCTGTCGTCCCATCCCTGTCAGAGCAGAAGAGCAGCCTATTGCTGTCAGGAGACCAAGCGATGGCGCTTTCCCGCGCCGGTGTGTCCGTGAGGCGCATCGCCTTGCCTCCGATCGCCTTCATCGCGAACAGCTCGCCTCGGACGACGAAGGCTATCTGCTTGCCGTCGGGCGAGAGCGCGGTCTCAGAAGCCTCGCTCGTGTAGGTTTTGGGCTCTATCACGTTACCTTTGACATCGCTTGGGGCGGAGATATCGAGCTTCCTGGTCTCGCCTGTTTTTGTGTCAACTGTGTAGATATGCCCGTCTAGGCAACACCCAATCACTGACCCGTCGCGCGACATGCTGGCAAACGCCGCTCCATCCGCCTGGAAATCGCTGATTCTGCGCGCCTGGCCTCCCGCCTGGGGCATGACCCACACGTTCGTTATTCCATTTCTGTCCGACAGAAAATATATCTGCTCGCCGTCGGGCGACCACATGGGGTCGGTGTCCTTGCCGTCATAGTTCGTAAGCCGCTTGGCCGGCGAACCATCCAAGAGCTTCAGCCAGATGTCCTGGTCGCAGCTGCCGCGGTATGACTTTCGCCACCAGGGCATTACGCCACGAACAAAGGCCAGCGTGCTGCCGTCGGGTGAGAGCGCCCCGTTGCTGCCGGTGCAGTCGATCAGCCTTTTAGGCTGCCCACCGTCAACGCTGACCTCGTAAGTCACGCCCTCTCGAAGAGGCGAGTTTATCTCCCGGTGCGAGTCGAAGAGGATCCACTTGCCATCCGCTGACCAGTCCCTGGCCACGTCCGGCCTCGAGCTGAACGTCAACTGCCGAGCCAGCCCACCGTCCGCCGGGATGACAAAGACGTCCGGGTTGAATCCCCTGTCCGACGCAAACGCTATTAACTTCCCGTCAGGTGACCAGCAGGAAGTCCCCTCGTATGCCTCATGCACGGTAAGTCTTGTGGCCAGGCCTCCTTGAGCCGGCACAGTCCACAGGTCGCCAAGATAGCTGAAACATATCGTCTGGCCGTCCGGCGAGAGTGATGGGTGGCTTGCGCCCAGAATCGGCGCCGACTCGGCGAGCGCCGCCCCACTGACAATCGCGGCGAGGCACAGACCCACACAGATAGAAATCCCCCGTAGCCGGTTTCTTGAGAATGTCATTGACTCACTCCTGAAACGCACGTTTTAACACATCGATCTCATTGCAATTCTTGATCTCGCTAGCATCCGCTCATGCAGCCCCGAACCGCTAAATGCCAGCCAAACAATCACCCGGCGACCGTGAACTCAAACGTCCTTGTCACCTTGTTGAAGAGTTTTTTGCGCCATTTCTTCTCCCCGACAGCTTTCACCGTTACTAGGACATCGCGGTCGCGAATGAGCAGCTTCTGCGTCTTGCCAGCGCCATCGGTCTCGATGAAACGAACCGCTTGCCTGCCGCCGATCCTGCAATAGTGAATCTTGCTCAGCTCTTTGCCGGAAGCCGTAAGCTTGCTGACGAGGTCGCGCGGACCGAGAGTGAAGCCCACGGGTTCAATCTCAATTGTTAGCTCCGCATTCGAATATGCCGGCGCGTGGACAGACAGTATCGTCTTCGAGGTGAAAGGGTCACTCGCCGGGTCGAACGTTGCCCGCTTGGGTTTTGAGACCTTGAACGAGTAGAGCAGACTTTCATAGGAGTTGCCCATCACGAATGAGAGCTTGCCCGGGTCCTTGACGTCGAGCGTTCTGCCCTCGTAGCGGAGCGACAGAACCTCGACCTTGACCTTGCCCATCATCGGCAGGAGCGACGTCAGTTCCAGCATTGGCGCTGGCGAGTTGAGGGCAGAATCCAGCACCTTTATGTGCACTGCATCCCAGTCGTTCCCGCCACGATTGAGCGTCGCGTCCAGCGGCACCCATCCGGACACGAAGGCCTCGTTCCATATATGGTAATAGAAGCTGCCGTCAGCGTAGATCAGCCCAACAGCGCACCGTCCGGGGATGCCGACCGCCCGCAACAACGCCGCCAGCAAGACCGCGTGCTCCGTGCAATCGCCCTCAAGTCGTTCGGCAACCTCTCCAGCCGTTGCGAATCCCACGGAGTAGTTCTTCAGCGAGATGTTTTTCGAGACCCAACTGCATAGAGCTTTCGCCGCCTCGTAGGCGTTCTTCTGGTCGCCGACTGCATCTTTTGCCATCTTGACTATTTGAGCATCGTCGCTCTGAATATAAGCTGATGGCGTCAAATACTCCGCCATGCCCGGCGCACTAATCGGCAATGATGGCGCCTCGTCTGAATTGGAGGATTGCGGGATGCTCTTGACTTGAAGACCTCTCTCACACGGCTCGACACTCTGGATTTCGTCCGAGGGTATCTTGATTACTGACGACGAGGCGCCGGAGTAGATGATGCGGAACGTGGCAGCCTCCGTTATGTAGGGATGGGGTATTAGCATGTTGCAGTGCGCGGAAAGGGCCTTGAGGAGATCAACCTTAGCGCCCGATGCGGCCCGCAGCGCATCCTCTTCCGTCGCTCTCAGAGTAATCATGGCCAGCTGCTTGATCTGAGTCTTGAACACATCCCCATCGTCATCACACCACTCGTGAATCGTAATCGCGGGAAGAATGCTCTGTTTGACAAGAAGCTTGTGCAGCGACATCTTCTTCCCAAGCACATCGACAACCTCGTCGCCGAGCACCTCGATGTCCATGCTGAGAGGTTTTGCACTCTGCGCCTCGAACGTCTCGATGGTGTATTTGGTGCCGGACTTGAATCCCTTTTCTCTCGTCAGCCTCAATGCGCCGTAAGGCCCAACCGTCCCGCTGGGGACTTTGATCTCATATTCCTTGCTCTTACCCAAGATGGTCTGCTTCACCAAGAGCTTTCCGTCGGTGAAATGCCCCGTCATCTTGACCGGCTGGTCGGACACCGCCATTCTCATCCGAAACGAGAGTATCTGTCCCTGCTCGTTCTCCACAACCTCATTTGAGAGCTCCATTCTGGCCGTGGAGCTGCCCCTGAGCATCTTCATCTCAGTCTCCATTCTCGTGACGTAGCGGTCCTGGCCGTCCTCCTCCCTCAGCAGAATCTCGGTGTGGGCAAAACCAATCTTGGCCCCGGCGAGAAAAATGACATCCCAGCTGTCGTGAACGACGTTTTCGGAGGCAACCCCCAGAGACATGATGGGTGCGGCCAGCATAATCAAGAGAATCAGGACAATGCGTGCGACTCGAGCAAATCCAGGCACTTTTTGTCTCCTCGGGAATTATCAGCATTTCATGCACTTTAAGCCCGGCGATAATACGCCCGCCGGCGATCTTATCAAGCCATCTTGCAGCCCCCAAGAATCAGATTGACCGTGTGGGCTGCCGCTTTTTTGGACTGCCGCGGCTTGACGCCGTTTTCATTGGTGGTGGCTTGACACCACCCTCTGACAGATATCTACCTTGAACCTGGAAGCCGCCATCGAAACAACCACACCCTCCTTAACAGAGCGCAGGCCGCGGCGAGACAAAGCGGTGTCAAGCCGCCGCACTCCAAAATCAGCCAACGGATGTGACCCACGATTCAACCGCGCTCCCAATCATCACCTGCTAACAGCCGCTAAGCATGATCATCTTATGAAGGCTCCTACCTCCAATCTGATTACTAGCGTGGAGGCCGGCGAAAAGGACTATTCAGCTGGAGCGACAGAGCTGCTGTTACAGCAGGTCAGAGTCACCCTAAGAGGGCAGGCAGGTCAACTGAGGCAGTTAGACCAAAACCTCTCCGGGGCGCAACGTTCCAACCGGCGATACCCTCACAGCATCAACTTGTTCCATAACGCACCCCCTTTCAGGTTTGGTGTTCTGTTTCTAATCGGATAATCTATTCGCTTGTAGTCTGCATTTCTGAGGCAAGGAATCTCAAGTAGGATATCTGAAGGGTCGATGGACACAACAGAGCGGACGGCATTGGACAAGCACGACCCGGCGCAGTCGCGCGCCGATGGGCGACCTGAAAGCCTAGCACAGCCGCAATTCATGCTGGTTCCTTCACTTGCTTGCCCCGCTAATTGCGCTTATTGCTTCAGCACTCGGGATGGGCCCAGCATGTCGCCGGAAATGGTGGACGAGGCGCTCGAGTTCCTCTCCCATGTGTCCAGAGAGACAAAGCAGGAGAAGATCAGAGTAACGCTTCACGGCGGCGAGCCGTTGATGGCGGGGCACGGCATTCTTCGTCGGGTCCTCGAAGGGCTCAGGATGAGATTCGGCCGCGGCGGATACGAAGTTGCTCTTCAGAGCAATCTCTGGCTACTCGACGATGAGTTCTGCGAGCTATTCTCCAAACACACAGTCGAAATCGGAACCAGCATCGATGGGCCGGAGGAGATCACGGATGCCCAGCGAGGCGTGGGCTACTTCGAGCGCACCATGCGAGGCATCAAGCTTGCACGCGAGTACGGCTTGCGAATTGGCTGCATTGCGACCTTCACTCTCATCAGCGCCTCGCGCTGGCGCGAGGTTGCCGATTTCTTCCGAGCAGAGCGACTCGGCTTGACCATTCACGCTGCGGTTCCACAGATGGGCTCCGAGGACGCTTCATATTCGCTCACACCTCAGCAGTATGCCAGCCTATTGAGGGAGGCGCTCGATTACTACCTCGAGTATCGCTGCGAGATGCTCGTATCGTCGCTCGATCAGATGTGCCAGGGCGTCGCGTTCGCCGAGGGCAAGGTCTGCACTTTCCGGGACTGCCTCGGCATGTTCCTCGCCATTGACCCGCACGGGGGCATCTACCCCTGCCAGCGCTTCTGCGGCATGACGGCGTATCGCCTCGGCAACCTCGCGGACCATCCCACGCTGTCCGACCTACTGAGTAGCCCGATGGCCAGCCGCATGGCCGAACGGCAGGCGAAGGTTCGCGAGGCGTGCGGGGAATGCGAGCACCTGGACTACTGTCTGGCTGGGTGCCCATACAACGCCTGGGCAGGTAACCTTGCCGGCGTCAAGGAACCCTATTGCGCCGCCTACCGCGCAGTATTCGACGACATCAAGCGGCGCATAGCGCAGGAGATGCGCTCAAAGGAGAACGTGGCGGCGATTGCGCAGCGCCCGTTTGACCAAGATGGCCATCCATTGCTCAGAATGGGCCCGATAAGTGAACTTCTCCAGCGGTCGGTTCGCACGAGCCGCCAGTCTTGAAAGGACGCCGAATATCGTGATAAGTTGGCCAGTGTTGGGTTCTGTTGTCGAAGATATGGCTTGATACTGCATTCTGAAAGGGAGTTATTGTAGATATGTTTGAGCGGGCCAAATTGAGCTGGCATCTGCGAAACCTGGCGAGTGAGAGCTGGAAGAAACGCGAGGCAGCGGCGAACGCCCTGGGAGAGATCGAGGACAAGGAGTCGATAGATGCACTTATTGGAGCGCTCAAGGACACAGCCTACGAGGTCCGTCGCGCCGCCGCCAAGAGCCTGGGCCAGCTCAGAGTCCGTGAGGCGGTGGAGCCGCTTATCGAGCTTTTGGGCGATGAGTCGGGCTCGGTTCGGCAATATGCCGCCAGCGGACTTGCGAGTTTGGGAGAACGCTCGTGGCAGCAGGTGGTCAGAGGTGAGAAGCAGGATATCGACAATCTCGCCTCGTGTGGCGACCCTCGCGCTGTTAGGGCGCTTGTCAATGCGCTCAGGCAGGTGCATGGCTTCCGCGAGAGGAGCCTGTTGAGGCATCGCACTGCCGCGGCAGAGGCGCTCGTTGGCCTGGCCTCGAAATCGCCCTCGCGCCTGAAGGGCTATTGGAAGGAGGTCCAGAACCTCGCGGGTTGGCATCACAGCGACACAGCCGGCGGCGGTCGGCACAGCGATGTCGGCGTGGGCATCGAGTTTCCCAACGAGCCCCCGGAGACGAAGAGTTGATGGCCTAAGGGTGCTCTCTTTCCGGTGCTGGCCGCTATTGCGAGAGGCGCCTCGGGTCGAGGACATCGCGAAGGCCGTCGCCCAGGAAGTTCAGGCTCAAGACCACCAGCATTATCGCGATTCCGGGGAAGAGCACCAGGTGCGGTGTGACGAGTATGTAAGTCCTACCGGAGTTTAGCATCGCTCCCCAGCTCGGAGTCGGTGGCCGCACCCCAAGACCCAGAAAACTCAGAGCCGCCTCAGCCACGATCACCCCTGCCATACCTAACGTTGCCCTGACCAGGATCGGTGAGCTGATGTTCGGGAGAATGTGGCGCCAAGCGATGCGCAGGGCTGAGGCGCCGAGCGACCTCGCAGCGATGACGAACTGCCTCTCTCTGATCGAGAGCGTCTCACCCCTTGCCAGGCGGGCGAATGGGGCCCATCCAGTGATGCATAGCGCGAGGACCACGTTAAAAAGGCTCTGCCCCAGGACTGCCATCAGCGCGATGGCCAGGAGAATCCCCGGGAAGGCTAGCACAATGTCAACCACTCGCATGACGATCTGGTCTGTCCATCCGCCGAGGTAGCCGACGATCATGCCGACCAAGACGCCTATGGCAAGCGAGATTGAGATGACCAGAGTGCCCACGGCAAGCGAGACTCTTGAGCCATAGATAATGCGGGAGAGGATATCGCGCCCAAACTCGTCGCGTCCGAGCAGGTTGTTAAGCGACGGGCCTTCAAGGCGCCTGTCAAGGTTCTGCCGGTTCGGGTCGAAAGGCGATATCAGAGGCGCAAAAAGCGCCATGAGCACGAAGAGAATGAGCACCGCAAGACCGATTCTCCCAGGTAAGCTCAACTTACGCCAAATGCCCATCCAACCCCGCCAAGATTCCGTGCTGTTGACGACTTCGTGCATTGTCGCCAAGATAGCATCCACCTTCGTGGGCTGCAAATGCTGAGTCATGAAAGGAAAGTTGAGATCTGAGGTCGCGGGCCTTGGCCTATGAACGACCATCAGGAAGCTGCGGCGTCAGATTGGCAACTAACGACCTGCCATCTGTTCAACCGCAGGACGCAATGCTAGGTCAGTTTGGCGGAACGAGGCGATGAACCAAGATACGGACAACTCGGTGCGACGGGCCGCACTGCTCATAGCGGTCCTATCAGGCTTTCTCATCCCCTTTGTCAGCTCTTCAGTGAACATCTCTCTCCCGACGATAGGCAGGGAGTTCGACTGCGATGCGATTACGCTAGGCTGGATTAGAACCGCATACCTTCTGACTGCCGTCATGTTCCTGCTTCCCTTCGGCAGGGCAGCTGACATACATGGCCGTAAGCGCATCCTGAGGCTGGGGATGTCGATCTACACCGCCGCCTCCGCTCTCTGTGCAGTGTCAACTTCGGCCTCATTCCTCATCGCATCAAGATGCCTCCAAGGTTTTGGCTCCTCGATGGTCTTCGGCACAGCGGTCGCGATTTTGACATCCGTGTTTCCTCCAGGCGACCGCGGAAAGGCGCTTGGGATAAGGGTCGCCGCGGTCTATATCGGTCTTTCGAGCGGGCCGTTTCTTGGCGGGCTACTGACGCAGCATCTCGGCTGGCGCTTTGTGTTCATTATCAACGCCGCGCTCGGGCTTCTGGTCGTGGGTCTTCTCACGTGGAAGCTCAAGGGGGAGTGGGTTGGCGCTCGGGGTGAGAAGTTCGACCTCACAGGGTCGCTGA